>NZ_JAHLKN010000001.1:0-53809 GCF_021498065.1 Mycetohabitans sp. B3
GTCTCCCACATAAAACACCGCTTCTTGCATCTTCGCGGCCAGCGCCCCAACCGGCTCGCCTGAGTCCAGCCCATCGAGCAGCATCGCTGCAGATTCACCATACGCTTGCGCCACAGCCTTGACCTGCGCAATGGTCCATGGATTGGCGCCCTTCATCTTCCGGTGAGCCTGCGAATAACTCAGCCCAAGGATGCGCTGTACCTCCACCGCATGTTGGCGTTTGCCAACACCATGGCGGTTCAGTAAATCATGAATTCGCATGGCAATCGCCAGCGACTCTTCTGAAACCTTGTCTTCGCTTGAAAACATGTAATGTCCGAATCGTTCTGCTCGGCCCCAACTTTAGGAGAAAACGCGCATCACATGCAATGTTCTTTTAAGAAACCCAGCAAAATATTGCTTGACATACGATGTTTAGCCGCTAATACTTGCATTCCGTACAACGATTTGACTTGCCATTGATGGGGTAAAGGGTATCCGCCATGAACGTAATAAATCCGACATGGTGCATAGGTTCAGGCAAACGCAATGGATTGAATGGCCTATGCCCGCGTCAATTCAGCGTTGCTTGTCGCGGACTCGATGAGCCGATATTGCAACGGTAAGACGTACGCCTGAACGGACTGGTCAGCCGGTTGCCCTCAATTGACGAATCCCATGCAGTTCAAACGATTGATAACGCAAAAGGCCATGCAATTCATTGCATGGCAGTAATCGCCGCATTGCGCCGCCGGGTTCATCCAAACCACGAGGCGCGTCTACGACATCGAACCGCTCCCGATGGCGCGCAGCCCTATCTGTACGGTTCGATCATGCTGGCCAATGTGAAGGCAAAAGCCACGTGGCCGTTTCCCTTAACGTGGAGGCAACAACGCTGACAATGAACGAGCGTAGTGCAGGCAGGCTTGGACAGCAGGCGACAGTACAGCAAGACACGAACGGACCGGTCCCACCTTTGCGGATTAGGTGCCACGGGTGTCGAAGGCGGGACACAGCGGCATCGGAGGTGGCGGCATGAGCTTCGAGTCAGGTCCACGCGCGAACGCCGCCTTGGAACGGCCGTTGACACGTGACGAGCTCAGCCGCCATGCTGTCGCGTTCGAGGTGGCCAAATGGCTGCATATCGGCGCGGCGGCGGTCATCGTATTGCTGTGCATGATGATTATTTACCGCGCGCTGCAGGATATCGACGCAGGCCACGGCGGACAGTGGAAAATCGCCGCGGCGTTGTTGATCGGCCATCTGGCCGTGCTCTGGGCCATTTTGCGCGCGATGCGCAGCAATCGATATCGGCCGCTGGGCAAAGATGACGAACCGGCTGCCACGCTGCTGCTGGAGGGGATGCGGCACGACGCGCAAGTGCAGGCCTACTGCCAGGCCATCCAGGACGAGCCACGCGCGTTGACGGGCCATGACATCGACGTCTTACAGCGTTATCGCCAATCCATGAGCGTAGGATCCGGCTAGTTCATCCGCGCTTGACACGCCGCCCGCACTCGCCGTAAAGTGAGCGCACAGATCTAGACAAGAGACTATCTGTAAGATGGTCTCTTGCGCGCATCGATCGTGTTGTCTGTTCAGGCCTCTTACAGAATCATGGGAATGGAGGCCGGCAGTGCAAGCCATCGCGATCAAGATTCGTGGCATTGAAGACATCATATCGTTCCTCGACTCACAGCCCCGCATCGCGGGCAGAGCCGGCCTCATCTGGTGGCTGTCGCTCGGTGGGTTGTTTCTCGACGCATTCTCGAATTCAGCGCTAAGCGCGGGCCTCGGGCCGATGACGCGCGATCTCCATCTGACGGCGGCGCAGGTGGCGCTCATGACATCGTTCGCATCATGGGTGGCGATTGCATTCAATCCAATCGGCGGTTGGATGGCCGACCGCTGGGGCCGGATCCGCCCCCTAGTCATCGCGAAACTGCTGTCAGTGCTCGGCGCAGTGCTGGTGGTATTCGCGCCGCGCTTTGAAGTGATCCTGCTGGGGCGCTTCTTCGTTGGCATGGCGTATGGCATCGATTTCGCGATCGCCATGGCCATGCTGGCCGAGTTCACACCAGCACGCTTGAAAAGCCGCCTGAACGCGTGGCAAGGCATGTGGTACACGGCGGTATGCACGAACTTGTTGTTGGCGTTGCTGTTCCACTCATGGAACGTTGGGGATTCGATCTGGCGCTACTCGGTTGCGGCCACTGCCGTATTTGGCGTCGCCATTTTGCTCATGCAGTTTGCATTCCTGATTGAAAGCCCGATTTGGCTCGCTCGCAGGGACAGACTGGATGACGCGGCCCGCGCGATGGCGCAAATCTATGGTCGACCATTCGTCGCTGCGCCGCTGCATGAGCGCGTGCCGCTGGTTAACCCGGCAACGCGCGGGCTGGCCAACGTGCTGTTGATCTTTCGCGGTGTGTACCTGCCGCGCACGGTCCTGGCGGCCACCGTGCAGATCGGACAATCGATCGAGTACTTCGCCATCGGCTGGTATTTGCCGCTGATCAGCGCGGCGCTGTTCGGCAAGGATTTCGTGTACGCGACGCTCGGTGCACTAGTGTTCAACGTATTTGGTATCGCGGGTGGCTTCACTTCGCCGCTGATCGCGCGCCGACTGGGCTTGCGGCATGCATCAGCCATGGGATTTGCAGCGGTCTTCGCGATGTTGCTGATACTAGGCCTGTTCCATGCCCAGATGCCGCTATGGGCATGCGTGGTTATTCCATCGTTGTTCATTCTGCTTCATTCCGGCGGGCCGGGAGCGAATGGCAAGAGTCTGTCGTCACTGTCGTTCCGCGGCGAACTGCGCGCCAGTGCCAACGGCGTTGTCGGCGCGCTCGGCTCGATCGGTGCGGCGCTGGGACTGCTCGTCTTCCCGCTGTTCCTGGAACGATACGGCCTGGAGCAGACCTTCCTGATCCTGGCCGTCGTGCCGTTTGTCGCCAGTGTGATCTGCTTGACGATTCGCTGGGATCCCACGCGCACAACGATCACTCCGGATAACGAGCCGGACGCACCCCAGTTCAAGAATGCCCCGTCGTCCAAGCCAGCGTTGACGAACCCCGCCATCGAGAAGACCCAACCATGACCGCGCATCGAAACGCCATCCTTGCGATCGACGAAGGCACGTCTGGCACACGGGCCGCGCTAGTCGACGCCAGTGGACACGTATCCTGCCTCGAATATCTGCCGCTACACGTGGACAGTCCGCAACCAGGGGTCGTCGAGCAAGATGCGAATGCGATCCTGGACAAGACCATCGCGGTCTGCTACGCGACGCTGGCACAGGCTGCACAGCAAAAGGTGCGTATCGTCGCGGTGGCCATCGCCACCCAGCGGGCAACGGCCGTACTATGGGACACGCACACGGGACGGGCACTGGTCCCCGCGATGGTCTGGCAGGATACGCGTCATGCGGCCGATCTCGAGCGCCTGGCCGCCACCTGGGACCGCAGGTTGGTGGCAGGCGTAGGCCGACCCGCCGGCGTGCGCTCGCCGTATCTATGGGCGGCCCATCAACTACGCACGGTGCCGGCGATCGCCGACGCGTTCCGCGCCCGCCGCCTCGCGTTCGGCACGATCGACACTTGGCTGCTATGGCACCTATCCACCGAGCGTACATGCGTGACCACGCCGACCAATGCGACTTCGGCGAGTGCCTATTTGCTGGGCGAGCATCGGTATTTCGACGCCTGGATCGATGCGCTGGGCTTTCCGCGTGAGCTGCTGCCGGCGTTGCGCGAGGACGCGGACACGTTCGGCCGCACCCGGCCCGAGTTACTCGGGATCGACGTGCCGATCCTGGCCTGCGCGGGCGACCAGCTTGCCGGCGCGATCGGACTCGGGTGCCTCGACCGTGGGCAATCGATGTGCGTACACGGCACGGGCAGCTTCGTCGACCTGCTGACGGGCCCGGCCTTACCGTGCACCACGCTCATGGATGAGCATGGGCACCAGCACCAGCACCAGCACCAGCACCAGCACCAGCACCAGCACCAGCACCCACCATCATACGGCGCAACGCTGGCCATAACAGCGCGCCGCCATGGCGGCGTTTCACACTATTCGCTCGAAACCTTCGTCGCCACGACGGGCTGCGCACTGAATTGGGTTTGCGACACGTTGCGCTGGTTCGACCATCCGGCGCAGATCAGCGCCCTGGCCCGCACCGTGTCGTCGGCGCGCGACGTGCTGTTCGTCCCCGCATTGACTGGGTTGCGCGTGCCGCAGATGGAACCCTGCGCCCGCGCATCGCTATCCGGGATATCCATTGCGACCACGCGGGAAGAGGTCGCGTTCGCTCTCCTCGAGGGCATTGGCCATTCGGTGACGTCATGCATGGAGGCGAACCAAGCGGTGGCACGTATCGACGTGCATGAGCTGGTGGTCGGCGGCGGCCTATCGGGCAGCGACGTGCTGCTGCAGATCCAGGCAGATCTGAGCGGCCTGCCGGTGCGGCGTATCCGCGAGAGCGACCGCGCGAGCCTGCGCGGCGCGGCGTTCCTGGCCGGCGCCTCGGGCCTGTTGTGGGACTCACTGGACGCGGCACGCGCCACGCTGGTTACCGACGCGGTGTTCGAACCGTCGCCCGACACCGGCTTGCGGCAACAGCGGCGCGCGAGATGGCACGCGCGCATCCAATCTGAACTTGCCCATGCGGCCGATTTCGATCACGGTTGAGTACGGAGATTCACCAGTATGATTTTCTTACCATCCAGACGGCCCAGGCAGGATCGGGCTGCGATGACAGCCACATCGCCACTGCACGTAGTGCGTGAGGAACAGCTCGCGCGCCTGGGCGGCGACACATTCGACATGTTGATCGTCGGCGGCGGCGTCACCGGCGCCTATGCGGCACTGGACGCGAGCCTGCGCGGCTACCGCGTCGCGTTGGTCGAGAAAAGTGACTTCGCATCCGGAACGTCATCCAAATCCTCGAAGATGGTTCATGGCGGCCTGCGCTACATCGAGCAGGGCAATCTCAGCCTGGTACGCCACTCGCTGCTGGAGCGGCAGCGCCTGCGCCGCAATGCGCGCCACCTAGTGCAACGGCTGCCGTTCCTGTTCCCAGTGATGGAGCGCGACGGCGTATTCGACAAGCGCCTGGCGAAGGCCTTCGAGAGCCTGTTGTGGACGTATGACCTCGCCGGCGGCTGGCGCGAAGGCATCCTGCACCAGAAACTGACCAAGGCTGAAGTGCTGTCGCACTGCCCAACGTTCAACGAAGCGTACTTAACCGGCGGCTTCATGTATTTCGATGCGCGCGTGGACGATGCGCGGCTGACGCTGACACTGGCGCGCACCGCGGCGTTCCACGGCGCGGCGCTGGCCAATCATGCGCGCGTGGCCGAGGTTACCCGTAATGCGCAAGGACGCGTCGATGGTGCAATCGTGCATGCCGACGGCCGCGAGATCCGCGTGCGCGCCGGCGTGGTGATCATGGCAACCGGCGTCTGGCTGCGCGACTGGGACGGGCGCCGCAAGGGGGATGCACCAGCGCTCCAGGTACGACCAGCCAAGGGCGTGCATGTGGCGATTCCGTGGTTGAAGATTCGCAACGACTGCACCGTCACGATCCCGGTGCCGGGCCGCAACCGGCGTGCGACGATCACCCGCTGGGGCAACGTCTCGTACCTGGGTACCACCGACGAAGACTACGACGGCAACCTGGACAACGTGTACTGCACACGGCAAGAACTTGATTTCCTGCTGGAAGGCGCCCGCTCGGCTTTGAAGACGGACCTGCAGCCGCACGACGTAGTGGGCAGCATCGCCGGCTGCCGGCCGCTGGTCGGCCCCCCCGGCGGCAAGACGATCGAGATGCGCCGCAACCATGAGATCCACATCGCGTCCGACGGCCTGGTGACGATTGTCGGCGGCAAGCTGACGACCTCCCGGCACATGGCGGAGCAGACCATCGACGCGGCGCAGACAGTCATCGGCAAACGCGCGCCATGCCGCACGAAATCGGCCTACCTGCTGGGCGCGGCCGGCTACGACCCGCAGGCGATCGTCGCCTCGGGCGGGCTGGCCGCGCATCTGGGCGAGCGCTACGGCACTGAGGCGCGTTTCGTCAGCGACCTGATCGATGCACGCCCGTCACTGCTCGCCCCGATCGTCGAGGGCTTGCCGTACAGCGAAGCGGAAGTGGTCTACGCTGCGCGCCATGAGTTGGCGCGCAGCGTAGACGACGTGCTGTCGCGGCGCACGCGCGCACGATTGATGGCGCGCGATGCGTCAGCCCGCGCCGCACCGCGCGTGGGTCAGATTCTAAAGGCGGAGCTCGGCTTGTCCGACGCGCTCGTCGCCAGCCAGGTGCGCGACTACGTCGCGGCCGTCCAATACGAGAAATCGGTCCTCATCGGAGATAACGGATGATCAGCAAGGAAGCCATTCAGCGCGGCTACAACCGCGGCAATTATGTCGTCGGCGCTCACACGCCGCCACCGTACTCGCTGAACCTGCCCAGTGTGCCGTACGACGCGCCGGCCGGCAGCATGCAACGCGCACCGGTGCAGGTCTCGGAGCGGCAATGCGACGCGCTGCGGGAAATCGCCGACGAGGTGATCACACAGCCGGCACAAGTGGTCGCGTGGACCCGTGACTGGTGGGCTGCCTCGATGGTCACGGAAACCGCCGGCCGGCCGGCCTCGCCGCACGCCGTTGTCGTACGCGTGTCCAGCGTCGCGCAGGTCCAGGCGGTAATGCGCATTGCGCATGCGGCGTCGATCCCGGTGACGGCGTCGGCCGGGCGCAGCAACGTCACCGGCGCGGCGCTGCCGGTGCGTGGCGGCATCGTGCTGGACTTATGCGGCCTAAACCGGCTACTCAGCGTAGATCAAGAAAGCCAGCTCGTCGAGGTGGAGGCGGGTATGTTCGGCGACGTATTCGAGGCGTCGCTGCAGCGCGAGCACCAGTTGACGACGGGACACTGGCCGTCGTCGTTTGGTATCAGCACCGTGGGGGGGTGGATCGCCTGCCGAGGCGCCGGACAGCTGTCCACGCGCTACGGCAAGATCGAGGACATGGTATACAGCATGGACGTCGTGCTGGCCGACGGCTCGCTGATCAGCGTCGGCGGCTATCCGCGCGCAGCGGTCGGGCCGGACCTGCAGCAGCTGTTCATCGGCAGCGAAGGCACGCTGGGCATCATCGTGCGCGCACGATTGAAGCTGCACCGCCTACCGGACTACGGTCGGGCGATTGCCTATGGCTTCGACTCGTTCGCCGCCGGCCTGCACGCATGCCGCGAAATCATGCAGCGCGGCGCCCAACCAGCGGCGCTGCGTCTGTACGATGCGCTCGAAAGCGGCGTGCAGTTCGGCCTGCCAGACACGAATGTGCTGCTGATCGCCGACGAGGGCACGCGCGAGATTGTGGATGCGGGGATTGCGGTCTGCGAGCAGGTGTGCAAGCCGCAAGGGCAGCGGCTGGCTGGGGAAGCGATCTTTGAGAAGTGGCTCGACACGCGGTATCTGACCGGCAAAAGCGCGGAGGGCTTCAAACGCAGCCCGGGGTTCGTCGCCGACACGCTGGAGATGGCGGGGCGCTGGCGCGATCTGGCCGCGATCTATCGCGATGTGGTCGATGCGCTGCAATCGGTGCCGGGTACGTTGGCGGGCTCCGCGCATCAGTCGCATGCCTATGTGGACGGCGCATGCCTGTACTTCTCGTTGCGCGGCGAAGTGGCCATCGAGCAGCGCGCCGCGTGGTACCGCCGTGCGTGGGACGCGGCCAATGCCGTGCTGATCCAATACAATGCGACGCTGAGCCACCACCATGGTGTAGGTCTACTGCGCGCGCCCTACATGCGCGACTCGCTGGGCAGCGCGTTCCCCGTGCTACAAGCGCTCAAGCGTACGCTGGATCCGAAGAACATTCTCAACCCTGGTAAGCTCGGCCTGGATGACGACATCGTCCCGCCGGCAAGCTGATATTTTGATATGGACAAGTCCCTCGGAGCGCGTCTGGCCCGACATCCTGTGATTGCAACGCTGTATGGCACCGAGCAGCTTGACAGCTTCATCGGCAGCGCGGCCGAAGTCGGCATCGTGGCCAACGTCGAGCTGCGCAAGCTGCAGGCGGTCGTGGTCACGCTGACGCGGGCCGGCAAGTCCGTGATCGTCAATATCGACAGCTGCGATGGGCTGTCGCAGGACAAGGGCGGCGTCGAATATCTCGTCGATATTGGCGTCACCAGCTTAGTGTCCACGCGCGTGGCGACGGTGCAGCGCGCCAACCGCGCCGGTTTGATGACAATGCAGAAGGTTTTCGTGACGGACCGCTCGACGTGGCCGCGCAGCATCAAGGCGATCGAGCAGAGCGATCCCAATTTGGTGCAGCTGATGCCGGCGCCGATGCTGCCGCACCTGCGTGAGCAAAACCGTGCGGCGCTGCCACCGATCGTCGCGTCGGGCTTCGTCTGCAATGAGCACGATGTGCGCCAGGCGCAGGCGCACGGCGCGGTGGCAGTGTCCACCAGCGACAGTCAATTGTGGAACCTGGATCGCCGCGCGGAACGCGCGACGAACCGTGGAAGAGGGAATCAACAGTGAAGCCGCCCTACTTGCAGGTCATTGCCCACTATTTCGCCAAGCCCGGGCAGAGTGAGCGCGTGCTAACGCTGCTCGACGCGCTCGCGCGCGCCACGCGCGATGAGCCGAAGAACCTGGACTACCAGTTCTTCCGCTCGCCGCACGATCCTGACCATTTTGTGATCCTCGAGCAGTATACTGATGCAACGGGGCTGGACGAGCATCGGCAAACGCCGCATTTTCAGCAGCTCGGTTACGGTCAGATCATTCCGATGCTTGAACGCCGCGAGGTCAGAAGCCACATGGTTCACGGAGCAAGCCAATGACCCCCTTCCTCTTTCAGACCGTGCCGACCGTGATCGTGGAGTTCGGCGCGGCACGCCGGCTCGGCGCATTGCTGCGCGAGCACTTCGGCACACTGAGCCGACTGTGCGTGGTCACCGACGCGTTCCTGCATCGCAGCGGACTGCTCGGGCCCGCGCTGGCGGACCTCACCGCGCAGGGCTGGCATGTCACTGTCATCGATGACGTGGTGGCCGATCCGCCCGAACAGGTGGTGCTCCACGCCGCCGCGCGTGCTTCGGCCGTCGGTGCCGAAATCGTGCTCGGACTCGGCGGCGGCTCGTCAATGGACGTGGCCAAACTGATCGCCATCCTGGTGGCCGGGCAGCAACCGCTGGCCGAGATGTACGGCGTAGGCAACGTACGCGGCACGCGCGTGCCACTGGTGCAAATGCCGACCACCGCGGGCACCGGCTCGGAAGTCACCGCGGTGTCGATCGTCACGCTCGACGAGGCGCGCAAGATGGGCGTGGTCGCGCCACAGCTGTTCGCTGACGTCGCGATTCTGGACGCGGAACTCACGCTTGGCCTGCCGCGTGCGACGACCGCGGCCACCGGCATCGATGCCATGGTGCATGCGATCGAGGCGTACACGTCGGCACGCCTGAAGAACCCGCTGTCAGACAGACTCGCGCTGCAGGCGCTGGAGCTGTTGTCCCGCCACCTGCTGCCGGCGTGCGACAACGGGCAGGACCGCGCGGCGCGCGAGGCAATGCTACTCGGCGCGATGCTGGCCGGGCAGGCTTTCGCCAATGCACCGGTGGCCGCCGTGCACGCGCTCGCGTATCCGATCGGCGGCCTGTTTCACGTGCCACACGGCTTGTGCAATGCACTCGTACTGCCCCACGTACTGCGCTTCAACGCGAACGCAGCCGCACAGCAGTATGCGCAGCTTGCGTCGATCGTCGCACCCGACGCACGCGGCAGCGACGAAGCCAGGACCGCGGTATGGATTGCACGGATCGACGCGCTGATTGCCGCCACCGGGATCCCGAGGACGCTGCGCGAAGTCGGCGTCGGCCGGCACGATCTGCCGAGAATGGCCGCTGATGCGATGCTGCAGACCCGTCTGCTCGTGAACAATCCGCGTGAAGTCCGCGAAGCCGACGCCCTCGCCATCTACGAGCAGGCTTGGTAGGACGCCCACGTTTCGTGGACCTGGCCCACATGTCTTTCTTTGCGACCGTGGGCTCGGCCCGCACGCCTTTCTTTGCGATCTTGCCATAGGCCGATTTGGGCAGCGCGTTCCAGAACACGAATAAGCGCGGACCTGTGTAGCGCGCAGTCGGGCATGCCGAGTACCGCGACCTCATGCACGGCCGGGCTACGCACGCCAATCTCGTTTCATTAACACGCATACGTAGCGCAGCGCCGCCCGCGCAGCATCCGCTTGCGCACCACTCGACGGTCGATGTCACCGAGCTGCACCGGGAGTCGTTTCTGATATCGCCGCGCCAGACAGTGCCGTACCTTTACGATACGATCCTCACACATTACAAACGATGCGGCTTCACGCTGAAGATTCGGCCCGAAAACCGCTATTAGCAGACTATCATCAAGCTGGTCGGCCACGGGATTGGCGGGACGGCAGGGGCGCGCGCCCGGCGCAAAAGGGCTGTCGGAAAAGGCGGTGGACCAGGCCCATCCCCGAGCCGGCATCGAACTTGCGCACGACCATCGACGTCTGTCGAAGAAGGCCGAGGAGAGTCGATACCATGCATCCGACGATGCCCCCTGCCGACACGGCGCCGATATGGCCGTCACTGGCCGATCCGCGCCCGGCACATCATCCCCCAGCATTCGTCCATCCGGGGCCTCCGACATCGCCACGCATCGCTCAAGTGCTGACTCATCACAGCACGCACGAGCTACTCATCACGCTGCCGCCGGGCGCTAACTTCGCAACCGCACTGCACCGGACACTGGATGGCTTCACGCAGCGCAGCGGCTGTGCGCGCATCAGTGGCGGCGGCGTATGCGCGCACGTCGAATATCACGTCATCATTCGTGCCGCGCACGCTGGCCCACCGTACGTGTATGGCCCGCCAATCGTCTGTGACGGCGACGTCACGCTAGTGGATGCGACGATCACGATTGGTCGGTGCGAGGACGGCAGCCGCGTGCTGCATTGCCATGGCGGCATGATCGATGCCCGCGGCAGGCACCACGGCGGCCATTTGGACCTGCAGCGGACCGTGGTCGGCCATGAGCCGATGCGGGTCAGGGTATGCCTGTTCGACGAGGTGGAACTGGTCGTCTCCCATGATCCGGAAACCACCTACGACCTGTTGCAACCGATAAGGACACCGCTCGTATGAAAGACCACGTCATGATCGAATCGGGCCGCCTGGGGCGGCTGGTCGTCGCGCGCGTCAAACCTAACGAGGACCTGATCACGTCGCTGGAACACCTGTGCGACGCGCACGGGGTCGAGCGGGCGCTGGTACGCGGTGCGGTCGGCAGCCTACTCGGCGCGACACTGCTGCTGCCGCAGCGTAGTACGAGCGCGGCCATCACGGTCGAGGGTCCCGGGGTCGAAATCCTGAGCCTGTCCGGCGAAATATCGCGTATGGCCGCAACGGGCTGTGCGTCGTCGATCAACGGCATGGTCGCGGACCCGAACGGGCGGATGTTCGCGGGACGCTTGCAACGAGGCGGCAACCGCTCGTTTATCACAATCGAGGTGTCGTTGCAGGAGTGGCTGGTCGACTCCATCATCGAAGGTCCCGCCACGCCGTGACGTTACGCTGCCGCATAGCGGGCTGAATGCCGCGCAAGCGCGACGAAGGCGGCCAGGTAGTCGGTATCGGCATCCGCCTCGCGCATACCCACGAAGATCTGCTTGTCGATGCCGTCGCGTCCCAGCCGCACCGGCTCGATCGGCATCTTGTCCGCATATTCCTGCACCAGCCAGCGCGGCAGCGCGGCAACGCCGCGGCCGCTGGCGACCATTTGCACCATGATGTCGGTGGTCTCGATCGTCTTGTGACGCTTCGGCCGCACGCCGGCCGGCACCAGGAATTGCGCATACACGTCGAGCCGGTCGATATCGACCGGATAGGTAATCAGCACTTCGCCGGCCAACTGCGCCGGCTCGACGTGCGTGCCACGTGTCAGTGCATGTCCGCGCTGGACCACCAGCACCTGCTCGTAGTCGAACACCGGCTCGAAGCGAAGGCCCGAGCGGTGCAACGGATCGGGCGTAACCAAGATGTCGATGTCATAGACGAACAACGCGCCAATGCCGCCGAACTGGAACTTCTGCTTCACGTCCACATCGACGTCCGGCCATTGTGCCAGGTACGGCGACACCACCTTAAGCAACCATTGGTAGCAGGGGTGGCATTCCATCCCGATGCGCAGCGTGCCACGCTCACCCTGCGCGTACTGCACCAGACGTGCCTGCGCGTGCTCCAGCTGCGGCAGTACGCGATTGGCGACCGATAACAGGTATTCGCCCGCCTGCGTCAGCCGCAGATTGCGGCCTTCGCGGCGCCAGACCGCCGTGCCCAGCATCTGCTCCATCTTCTTGACCGTGTGGCTCAGCGCCGATTGGGTCAAGCACAATACCTCGGCGGCAGCGGTCAATGAACCCCGCCGGTCAACCTCGCGCACGATCGCCAGGTGGATACGTTCGAGCATATTGAAATATGAAAATAACTAATGGGCCGATGAAATAATGCCACTTTTTTTCATGGATCCCAACCCCTATGATCGACGCACTCTTGACCCACCCTCTATCAAATTATGGCCATCACGCACAATCTGGGCTTTCCGCGCATCGGCGCGAAGCGGGAATTGAAATTCGCCCTCGAGTCTTACTGGAAGGGACAGTCCTCGCTAAATGAACTGAAGGCAGCGGGCGCTCAACTGCGCCAGCAGCACTGGGCCGACCAGGCGAAACTGGACTGGTCGCCGGTAGGTGATTTCGCGTTCTATGACCAGGTGCTCGACATGAGCTTCACGCTCGGCAACCTGCCGGAGCGAGTACGCGAACTGGACGGCGATTCGCTGGACAACTACTTCCGGATCGCGCGCGGGCGTTCGGCCACGGACGGCGCATGCAGCTGCGGCGTGCAGGCCGGCGAGATGACCAAGTGGTTCGATACCAACTATCACTACATCGTGCCGGAATTGAGCGCGTCCACGACCTTTTCGCTCGATGCATCGCGCCTGCTCGGTGAGTTCGAACAGGCACGTCGCCTTGGCGTGAAAGCCAAGCCGGTGATCATCGGGCCGCTGACGTACCTGTGGCTCGGCAAAGCCAAGGACGACTCGGACAAACTTGCGCTATTGCCAAGACTGCTGCCGGTCTATGCGCAATTGCTAGATGAACTCGCCGCGTGCGGTGCCGAGTGGGTGCAGATCGACGAACCGATCCTCGTCACCGAGCTCGATCCGCAGTGGCAGCAAGCGTTCGTGCGCGCCTACGACACGCTGCGCACCGATCGCGTTAAGCTGCTATTGGCTACCTACTTCGGCCAATTGCAGGAGAACCTGCCGCTTGCATGCCGATTGCCAGTGCAAGGCCTACACGTGGACACGCTCAATGCGCGCGATGAAGTCTGCGACGTCATCGCGGAGCTGCCGGCCGAGCGCGTGCTGTCGCTCGGCGTCGTCAACGGCCGCAATATCTGGAAAACCGATCTCGTCGCCACGCTCGACTGGCTCGAGCCGATCCACCGGCAACTCGGCCAGCGGCTCTGGCTCGCGCCGTCGTGCTCACTGCTGCACGTGCCGGTGGATCTGGCCAGTGAGCGCGAACTCGATGCCGAGCTACGTTCATGGCTTGCTTTCGCACTGCAAAAACTGGACGAACTCAACGTGCTTGCTACGGCACTGAACAACGGTAGGCAGGCCGTAGAGGCTGACCTGCGGGACAATCAGGCCGCCATCGCGGCGCGTAAGGTATCGGCGCGCGTGCATAACCCGGCCGTCAAGGCGGCGCTCGCGCGCATCGACGCCGACATGGAACGCCGCACCAGCCACTACCCGGAGCGCGCGCGCAAACAACACGAGCAGTTGCAACTGCCGCCGTATCCGACCACGACAATTGGCTCGTTTCCACAAACCGAAGACATCCGCCAGGCGCGCAGCCATTTCCGCCGCGGCGAACTGGACGAGGCGAGCTACCACGCGGCCATGCGCGAGCAAATCGCGCGCAGCGTGCGCGAACAGGAAGCGCTGGGGCTTGACGTGCTCGTGCATGGTGAGGCCGAGCGCAACGACATGGTTGAGTATTTCGGCGAGCAGCTCGAAGGCTATGCGTTCAGCCAATTCGGCTGGGTGCAGTCGTATGGCTCGCGGTGCGTGAAACCGCCGATCATGTTCGGTGACATCCGCCGGCCAAAGCCGATGACGGTCGAATGGATCCAATATGCGCAATCGCTGACTCACAAGCCGATGAAAGGTATGTTGACCGGGCCCGTGACGATCCTGAACTGGTCATTCGTGCGTGACGACCAGCCGCGTGCCGTGTCGTGTCAGCAGCTTGCGCTGGCAATCCGCGAAGAGGTGCTTGATCTGGAGCGCGCGGGCGTGCGCGTGATTCAGATCGACGAAGCGGCCTTGCGCGAAGGCTTGCCGCTGCGCAAGTCGCAATGGCATGAGTACCTGCAGTGGGCGGTCGGCGCGTTCCGCATTGCGGCCAACGGCGTGCGCGACGACACGCAGATCCACACACACATGTGCTATTCGGAGTTCAACGACATCATCGCGTCGATTGCGGATATGGACGCAGACGTCATCACAATCGAAACATCGCGCTCCGACATGGAACTGCTCGATGCGTTCGATCACTTCAACTATCCGAATGAGATTGGACCGGGCGTGTACGACATCCATTCACCGAACATCCCGACGCAGGAGCACATCGTCCAGTTGATGCGCAAGGCGGCCGAGCGCATCCCAGCCGAACGCCTGTGGGTTAATCCGGACTGCGGGTTGAAGACACGCGCATGGACAGAAGTCATCCCGGCGCTGCGCAACATGGTGGCCGCCGCGCATACGTTGCGCGGCACTGCATAGCGCGCGCTCAACGGCCTCGGACCGCGAGGCGCCACAGCGACGTCACCTCGCGGGCCCGCGCCGCATGCAACGGATCCGCGACGTCCGACGCTTTGGGATGACGCGGCCGGATATCGGCGCGGTCGAGCACCTGTAAGCCGGCCGCGTCGATCATCGCGAGGAAAGCTTCGCGCGGGCGCAAGCCAAGATGCTCGGCCAAGTCCGACATGATCAGCCAACCCTCGCCGCCGGGTGTCAAATGCGCCGGCAGGCCGGCGAGGAATCCTCGTAACATGCGGCTGTCCGGATCGAACACGGCATGCTCGATCGATGCGCTCGGGCGCGCCGGTACCCACGGCGGATTGCAGACCACCAGCGGCGCGCGACGTGATAACGGAAAAAGATCTGCCTGCACGACCTCCACTTGCGCGGACAGCCCCAGCCGGGCGACATTCTCACGCGCGCAATCCAGCGCGCGAGAATCAACGTCCGTCGCGATCACGCGCCGCACGCCGCGCCGGGCCAGCAATGCAGCGATCACGCCGGTACCGGTGCCAATGTCGAAAACAAGCGCATCGGCACCCTCTGGCAACGGCGCCTGCGCTATCAGGTCCAGGTATTCGCCGCGTACGGGCGAAAACACGCCATAGTGCGGATGGATCCGGTCACCGCCGAGCGCGTCGATGACCACGCCCTTGCAATACCACTCGAACGCGCCGACTATCCCCAGCAACTCACGCAGCGAAACGACGCTTGCCGCATCGCCGCCGGGCGGCGGGCCGTATGCGTGCGCGCACGCCTCACTCAGGTCCGGGGCACGACGCAGCGGTATCCGGTAATGCCCATCGAGCGGCACCAGCAGCATCGCCAGCGTGCGGGCCCGTTGCGATTGCGCCAGCCGGTGCAGGTTGAACATTTCCTGTGGCGTCGCACCGCCCTTGGCCCGACGACGCTCAACACGCCGCGCGATGGCCTGCAGCAGCTGCCGCGCGTTATTGAAGTCGCCCCGCCACAGGATTGCGGTTCCCTCGCATGCCAGGCGATAAGCGTGATCGGCACTGAGCGTGTCATCGGCCGGTACGACGCGCCGCGGCGGCGGCAGCCCAGCGTGCGAGCGCCAGCGCGCATGGCGGGTCTGGCCGCCTTCAGTCCAGTTCAGCATCGGGCACTCAGGTTCGCTCATCGTGTCACCCGCGACAACAAACCGGTTGGCGCGGCGACTTCAATGCGCCGACGCCGAGGCAGGCCGAAGCTCGCACTGTACGTCCAGCTTGCCGGCAGCGCCGAAATTGAGCGTCAACGGAATCGTCGTGCCGACTTTCAGCGTGCTCTTGGGCTGTTCGAGCATCACGTGATAACCGCCCGGCGCAAACTGCAGCGTACCGTGGGCCGGCACGTCAACCGCATCCACATGGACCATCCGCGACGTACTGCCGTTGCTCTGCGTCTGGTGCATCATGACCATCCCGAAGGCCAGCGCATCGACGCCCAGCAGCGAAACCGGCTTGTCTGCGTTGTTTCTTATCGTGAAATAGGCGGATGACGGCAGGGTCGCCGGCATCGTGCGCACCCAGCAGCCGCTCACCTGCACCCCCGCCAGCCCAGCGGCCTGCGTGGTGGCCTGCGCGGCGGCGGGCACGCCAGCGCCCAGCATGGCAAACAGCGCCACAGTGGCGCCTATCAGAGACTTAACCTGCATTCCTACCTCCGAAATCGAACGGCGAACAATCGAACAGCATCGCAGCATTATGCCAACGTCACGGCCAGATAGACTGCATAGAGCACGCCGTTGAACAGCAGCGCCCAGATCGGCAGGCCGCGACCGCGCGACAGCGCGCGGCACCACGCTGCCGCGACCAGTGTGATCACGATACCAGTCAGCACCTCGATGCGCGGCTCCCATGGCGTGAGCATAATGCCCAGCGCCGGCAGCAGTGTGCCTTGGAACACCATCGCGCCGGTGAGGTTTCCAAATGCGAGCGTGTCCTTGCCGCGACGCACCCACAAGATGCTGTTGGTCTTCTCGGGTAACTCCGTGGCGATCGGGATAATCAGCAGCGACAACAGCAGCGGCGACACGCCCAGCAGCTGGGAGACTCCGTCCACGCCATGGATGAATCCCTTCGCGCCGCCGACCAGCAAAGCCAGCGCGAGACCCAGCTGCAGTACGATCGTCACGAGCCGGGTCGGGACACCAAAGCGCGACAGATGCATGACGTGTGGCGCCTCGGTGCCGTGTCCGCCAGCTACCAACGCTTGCGAGGCGTGCAACGTCGCATACACGTAGCGTAGATACACGCATACGAGCGCGGTGCTCAACCCTGCCCGCACCAGCACATTCGTATGCGGCACGTACATCGCAGCGGCCGATAACGCAAACGCAAACAGGAAATAGTTGAGATCGCGGTTGATGCCGCCGGTCTCCGGCCGTATCCGTCCGCAGAGCCCACGCTGGCGCAATACCGCAACGGTCATTAGACACGTGGACAGCGTCGCAAGCATCAGCGGCGCACCTAGGATCGCGCCCACGCCAATCTCCTCGTTGAGCCGCTCGCCGCGTCCCGACACAATGGCGATCAGCGGAATCGACGTCTCGGGCAGCGCAGTGCCAACCGCCGCGAACAATGAGCCGGTCACGCCCTCGGATAGTTTCATCCGCTCGCCCAGGTGTTCTAGCGCGTTCGTGAACAATTCGGCGGCGATCAGGATCACCGCGAGCATCAGCACGAGTTCGAGCACGAGCCAAGTCATGCGCACGCTCCCGTCGCAACGGGCGGCATGACCCAACGGGCAGGCGGGTAAGGGGAATGGGGATGTTGCACGATATCTCCACGGTCGGACACATGAACCATGACGCGGCGCAACGGTCCGACCGGGACGAGGCGCGGCGTCGATGGTCTGGCCAAACCCGGGTGGGCCGAGCGCGCCACGGCATGAGCCGGAGACTGTTGGCGCGATCTTCCTAGCGTACCGGCATCGGACTCACGCGACGCGGCCACCGGGCCGGCCGCCGCATCGCATCCGCGACCCGGCAACGCAGGAAAGGCTACTCCCCAAAGACTGGCGTATTCTAACCGACACGCAGCGGCTCGCATAGAATGAATGCTGCACAGCACCGCGTACCCGCTAGCCCTTATCCGAGACACTGCTGAACATGGCGCGCATCATTCCCGACGACTGGAAACACCTGGACGCAGCAGGCGCCGCCGCCCGCGAGCGCGAGACGTTGACCACGCTGGCCGAGCAACTGCCGGACGGCTACACGGTCTATCACGGCGTGCATTGGACCCGCGTGAACCAGGGCTTCTCAGTATTCGGCGAAGCGGACTTCGTCGTGGTGGGCCCGTCGGGGCGCCTGATGGTGATCGAGCAGAAGTCGGGATTCCTGCGCGAAACGTCTACGGGCCTAGTTAAGGTCTATCTGCAAAAGGAACGCAATGTCGCAGTCCAGTTGGCCCGCACGATCGAAGGCCTGCATCGACGCTTCACCGCGGCGTTCGGCGCCGGCACCTATTGCATCGAGGCGCTGCTGTATTGCCCGGACTATATCGTGCGCGACCCGGGCATTGCTGGCGTCGCCCCAGAGCGCATCGTCGATGCGACGCGTAAAAACCAACTCGCCGCGGTCATCCAGCGCGCGTTGCCGCCCGACGAGGCCCCCTTCGACTGTGCTGCCAAGCTGCATCATTTTCTGTCCGATCACCTTGCGCTGACGCCGGACGCCAGCGCACTGGTCGGGCAGGCAGACACGCTGGTCACGCGGCTCTCCGGCGGCCTAGCCGAATGGGCGCGGCGCCTGTCGTTCGAGCCGTTCAGGCTGCGCGTGACCGGCACGGCGGGCTCAGGCAAGACGCAATTGGCGATCCAGGTGATGAAGGACGCGCTCGCACAGGGCCGGCGCGCGCTGTACGTATGCTTCAACCGTCCACTGGCGGACCATATCGCGCGCGTCGCGCCGCCGGGCGTGAAGGTCGCGACCTACCACCAGCTGTGCGACTGGGTCGTGCGCGACAGCGGGCAAGAGCCGGACTTTGCCTCACCGGATGTCTTCGGTTGGCTCGACGCACGCTTTGCCGACGTACCCCCCGATGAGGCGTGGCGCTTTGACGTATTGATCGTCGACGAGGGACAGGACTTCCGCGCGCATTGGGTCGCCGCGCTGCAACGGCTACTGGCGCCGAGCGGCGCATGGTGGTGGCTGGAAGACCCGATGCAGAATTTGTATATGCGCGAACCAGTCCCGTTGCCAGGTTGGGTCACGTTGAATGCTAGCGTCAACTATCGCAGCCCACGCGAGATCTTCGACTACTTGCGTGAGGTGATCGGCCCGTCGTTCACCGTCGAAAGCGGCAGTCCCTTCGGTGGCTCGGACGTTTCCGTGTCGACCTATGATGGCGACGATCCCCTTGAGCCGACCAAGCGCGCTATCACTCAGGCATTGTCGCTGGGTTTTCGCAAACAGGATATCGCGCTGCTGTCGTTCCGCGGCCGTGAGAAATCACGCTTTGCCGCACTGGAACAGCTCGGGCCGCACCGGCTGCGCAGCTTCACCGGCCGTTACGATCTGTTCGGCAATCCCGAGTACCGCGACGGCGACATGCTGTACGAATCGATCCACCGCTTCAAGGGCCAAGCCGCGCCCTGTGTCATCCTGACCGAGGTAGATTTTGATGCATTCGACGAGCGGGCCGCCCGCAAGCTTTTTGTCGGGGCAACCCGCGCCACGATGAAGCTGATCGTCGTGATGTCCGCCCGCGCTGCGGCGCGGCTGCCGCGACGCTAAACGCCCGCTTAGCCTTATCTGGCCGAATAATGCTCAAGAACACGCCCGCCCTCCCGACGACGGATGCGTATGCCCAACGCCTGGCGTTGTTGGCACAGCCCGCGCATCGCCCGTTGCTAGCGCAAGGTCTGCGTGGCGTCGAGAAGGAGAGCCTGCGGGTCCAGCACGATGGCACGCTGGCACCCACGCCGCATCCGGCCGCATTGGGCTCGGCGCTCACGCACGAGCAGCTGACGACCGACTATTCCGAAGCGTTGCTCGAGATCATCACGCCGGCCGGGCACGCCGCCGATGTAATGCTGGAGCAGCTCGATACGCTGCATCGCTACGTCTACGAATCAATCGGCGACGAGTTACTGTGGAACGCGTCGATGCCCTGCGTGCTGCCGCCCGAGGAACAAATCCCGATCGCGCAATACGGCACGTCGAATATTGGCCGGCTCAAGCACGTTTATCGGCGCGGACTGGCGCTGCGCTATGGCAGGGCGATGCAGTGCATCGCCGGCATTCACTACAATTTTTCGTTGCACGAGGACATTTGGCGCCTGCTGCAACAGCACGAACAAGTCGACGGCTCGCCGCTCCAGTACCAGTCGGATGCCTACCTTGCGCTAATTCGCAATTTCCGCCGCAGCAGTTGGCTGTTGATGTTGCTATTCGGCGCCTCGCCAGCGCTGTCACGCAGCTTCATGCGCGCACGCGCGCATGCGCTGGATACGTTCGATGCCGACACGCTGTTCCTGCCGTACGCGACCAGTCTCCGAATGAGCGACCTGGGCTACCAGAACACATCCGCACAGGCGGCATTGCGCGCGGACTACAACAGCCTGGACGGTTATCTACATAACTTAGCGAACGCGGTCAGCCAGCCCTATGCGCCGTATGAGCAGTTTGGCACCCAGCGCGACGGCGAGTGGTTGCAGATCAACACCAACGTACTGCAGATCGAAAACGAGTTCTACTCGACGATCCGCCCGAAGCGCGTCACGCGACCAGGCGAACGGCCGCTGCACGCGCTCGCGTCGCGCGGCGTGCAGTACATTGAGGTGCGCCTGCTGGACATCGATCCGTTCGAGGCCATCGGGATCTCGGCCACCACCGCGCGTTTTGTCGAAGCGTATCTGTTGTTTTGCGCGCTGGACGCGAGCCCGTTGCTCCATGAGGCGGAGTGCACCGAAGCAGGCAACAACTTCACCCGTGTGGTGACGCAGGGGCGGCGTCCGGAACTTGAATTGTCCCGCGGCGGCCGCCCGGTGCCCTTGCGGGACTGGGCCGTCGAATTGCTCGAGCGGATTGGGCCGGCCGCGGCGTTGCTCGACGCACAGGAGGGCGGCAGCCGATATGGCGACGCACTGGCCGCGCAACGCGCGAAGGTCGAGGACTTCTCGCTGACCCCTTCGGCACGTGTATTGGAAGACATGCGCACGACCGGGCGCTCGTTCACACGCTTCGCGCTCGAGCACAGTGCGCAGCACGCTGCGCAGATGCGTGCCCGGCCGCTGCCGCGCGGGCTGCATGCCCATTATGCGGCCCTGGCAGCGCGCTCGCTGCAGCAACAAGCCGAGATCGAGCGCACCGAAGTCGGCCACTTCGATCAGTTCGTCGCAGCTTACCGCGCGTATACGCTGAACCGGATCAGCGTCTGATGCCCACCGCCGCGCACGGCGACAGCTTCGGCGTCGGCCAGTCGTACAGCGGCCGATAAGCGATCGGCGTGGTGAACGCATTACGCATCGATGGGTTCCGCGCCGAGCGTTGCAGCGCGGACCGCGCCACCGCGCCGTTCCGCGTCGAGCAACGCCGCCTTGCGCTGCAGCCCCCACCGGTAGCCGGCCAACGCACCGCTTTTCTGGACCACGCGATGACAAGGAATGACCAATGCCACCGGATTCGCGGCACATGCGGCGGCGACCGCCCGCACCGCGTTCGGCACGCCAAGTTCAGCCGCGACCTCGGTATAGCTGCGCGTCTGTCCGTACGGAATCCGGCGCAGCGCGTCCCAGACGCGGCGCTGGAACGCAGTCGCCACCCCATCGAACGGCAAGTTCGTCGGATCGGCACGTCCGTCCAGGTAGGCGTCGATACGCTCGACGTAGTGCGCGAGGCGTTCAGGATCGCAGACCCGCTTCGCGTTGCGAAACTCGTCGTGCAATGCGTGTAACAGTGAGGCTTCGTCGTCACCGAACGCCACTTTGCACAGGCCGCGCCCGGTGGCCGCGATTAGTACCGGACCCAGCCGACTCGAGGCGATCGCATAGGCGATCGTCATGCCGGCGCCATGTTTGCGGTACGCCGACGGGGTCATGCCCAGATGCCCTCGTGCGGCATTGCGCAGCGGCGACGCAGATTCGAAGCCGGCGTCCAACGCCGCATCGGTCACGCTGCTGGCCGAACGCAGCGTTTCGCGCAGCCGCTCAGCGCGCAAATTCGCGTGATATTGGCGCGGCGAGATACCCATCATGCGACTGAAGACGCGCTGTAAATGATAGGGACTCGTGTGGACCGCGTCGCCGAGCTGCGCCAGCGTGACGCGCTCGTCGATCCGTTCGGCTAGCACCGAACAGGCCCGCGCGACCAATTCGACCTCGCGGGGAACACGTAGCGGCTGGCAGCGCTTGCACGCGCGGAAACCCGCCGCCATGGCCGCGTCGGCGGACGCGAAGAAGCGCACGTTTTCGCGCCGCGGCGGACGTGACTTGCACGACGGCCGACAGAACACGCCGGTCGTGCGGACCGCAAAGAAGAAATACCCATCGGCGCACGGGTCGTGCGCGCGTACCGCGTTCCAACGCGCATCATCGCTCGCGTAATCGCCCGGCGCGCCGCTGGATGGACTGGCTGTATCGTGCGTCATGACGATCGAATGATACGTCTTCGGCAGGGACGCGGGGGCGACCGCACGCGGTGAACCGGCCCGGTGTGCCGGATAAACTGGCATGGTGGCTCGATCACTCATAATGGACCTGACCTTTACTATGGATAGCGTGTGATTCACTTTATCGATGTCGCCGTACCCGGGCGCCACGTATCTTGCGCTGTCATTCGGCAGGACAAAGCGCTGGTTCGACACTATTAGGAACGGATCATCCGCCGATCGATAGAATGCTTACTCTAAAATTTCCACGCAAAGATGTTGCATTGCAGCACCCGAATCAGTATAGTGAGAACCGTCTCCTCCATGTCTCCTCCTGATATGGATTCAGCCCGCTTGATGAGCGGGTTTTTTTTATGTCGCTGTCACGCGCAGGACGCGAATCCGTCGTTCCAAGCCCTTCTCCGTCATGATGACGGCCTTGCCCAACATGGCGCTGTCCACGAACGAATCCAACGACCGCTTGCCGCCGTGCCAACCGCTGTCCGCGTCCCTGTCCAATACACCGATCAGTGCTGCTCGGTGGCATCGCCGTGTACTCGCGCTGGCGATACCGATCATTCTGGCAAACCTAACCCAGCCGATCCTTGGCGCGGTGGACACGGCCGTCGCGGGCCACCTATCGGACCCAGCGTATCTGGGGGCGGTCGCCGCTGCAGGCCTGTTCTTCAATTTCGTTTTCTGGGGCTTCGGCTTCCTTCGCATGGGCACCACCGGGCTCACGGCGCAGGCATTCGGCGCACGCGACACCGTCGCGTTGCGCGCGACGCTGCTGCGCGCATTGGCACTGGCGACCATAATTGGCCTAGTCGTGCTCGCGTCGCGCACGCCATTGATCAGTGCCGCGTTGCGCCTCATCGGCGGCAGCAACGCACTGCAGCAGTATGCGAGCGACTATTGCCACGCACGGATCTGGGCCGCCCCACTGGCACTGTGCAACTACGTGATACTGGGTTTCCTGCTGGGCTGCCAGCGTGTGCGCGTCGCGTTGTTCATTCAACTGTTGATCAATGCCGTCAATGTGGCGGCGGTACTGCTGTACGTCTATGTCTTCAACTGGAGCATCACCGGTATCGGTGCGGCTACCGCGACGGCCGACGCGTGCGGCTTCGCGCTGGGCGCGTGGCTGCTGTGGCGACAGCGGCCACGCGCGCTGCCGCCATTGCGCTGGACTACGCTTGTGGATACCGGCGCGCTGCGGCGATTGGTTGCGCTCAATCGCGACCTCTTCGTGCGTACGCTGTGCCTGCTGACATGTTTCGGCTGGTTCGCGCACGCCGGCGCGGCACAGGGCGACCTGGTGCTGGCAGCCAACGCACTGTTGCTGAACTTCCAGACCTTCATGGCCTATGCGCTCGACGGATTCGCCCATGCCGCCGAGACGCTGGTTGGGGCCGCCATCGGCGCGCGCCAACGCGATGCCTTCCGTCAGGCTGTGCGGACCACGATGGTGTGGGGCGGGCTCGGCGCACTGGTTTTTTCGCTGGTCTACGCGAGCGGCGGCACATGGATCATCGGCTGCCTGACCGATCAGCATGCGGTCCGCGATACGGCCGTACGCTTTCTGCCGTGGGCCGTGGCGCTGCCGGTGATCTCCGTCTGGGGCTTTCTATTCGATGGCGTGTTCATTGGCGCGACGCGCACGCGGGACCTTATGTGGGCCATGGCAATATCGCTCGCCGTGTTCATACTGGGGACGGTGACGCTGCCCGGCCCGTTCGGCAACGATGGGCTATGGGCGTCACTGCTGCTGTTCATGGCGGCGCGCGGTATCACGCTGGCGTGCGTGTTGCCGCGTATCGACGCGCAGTTGGGCGGAATATCGCCAAAGTGATGCCACAGCCCGCTCGACAGGCCGATAGCATGAGACCGCGGCGGCCGCACGTCCGGCACTGCAGTGCCGGACGAATAGCGTTGTACGGCAGCCTGGCCACTTATGCGAAAAGCCCTAGGGCTATACGCAATCAAACAATCCAGTGCGCCGCGGCGCACGGTGCGTCGGCGATAATCGGGTCACGCTCGACGCGCATCGCACAACAACGGAGGACACTTTCATGGGTAACGCTGTATCGATCGCGCTGATTGTCGGCGGTATCGTGCTGCTGTATTTCGGCGGCACATCACTGCACTCATTCAGCAATGACGTGTCACGCCTGTTCACCGGCACGCCGACCGAGCGCACCATCACGCTGCTCGCCGCCGGCGCGGTGGCATTGGTTGCCGGCATCGTCGGGCTCGCGCTCAGCTCGCGACGCTAAAGTACGCAGGACTGGTGCGTGAGCACGCGGCGGTGCACCCGGTCCGGATGCCACGCGTGCTCACCGCCCGTCAGCGCTCACAGCGGCACTTCCGGCTTGGCCGCCGAGCGCGTGCCCGGCACCGGTGCATTACTGACGCCATGGTAGGTGAAGACCAGCGAGAACTTGACGTCGTCAGTCAGGTTCTTGCCCGCCGAATGCAATGTGTTGCAGTGAAAGAACACTACGTCGCCCGGATTTAGCACCGGGGAAACCGCCGTGCTGATCAACGCTGCATTCTCGGGCACGTCCGCGCGAAAGAACTTCGCCTCGTCAAAACGCTCCGGGGCAAAATCTACCGCGTGTGATCCTGGCACGAACCACAGCGCGCCGTTTTCCACGGTCTCCGTACCGAGCGCGAGCCACACCGATACCAGATCCTCGCGCTCGAATGCCCAATACCGGACGTCGCGGTGCCAGCCCGTCAGACTGCCGTATGTTGGGTGCTTGGTCATCATGCAATTATGATGCGCGCGCGAAAGCGACACGTGCTCGCCAAAATACAATTCCATCCAGTTGCGGATTGCCGTTGACGTGGCCCACTGTCGATACAATGCATCGCGCGCGTAGGCGTCCAGCAAACGGCGTACCGTATTGCCGCCGGGCGCGGCGTGCGATTGCGGTGCGCCGGGATAGCGCAGATCCGCCTCAAATTCCACCGGTCCCTGCGGCTGCGTAAGCTCGGCTCGCGCCGCCTGCTTGATCGCTTCGCAACGCTCGGCCGGCAACAATCCGTGCACGACGACAAAACCGTGCTGCCTCAGCAACTCGACCTGCCCTCTCTTTGAGAAATGCTCCGCCATCGCATATCCGGTTCAATGACTTCGATTCCAACGATTTTACGTGCAGTACGCGTGGCACGCTTCCAACCTATGTTTTTACCCTTGAACCCCCACGCGGCGGCGTGGTCCGTGCCACTGTTGGGTAAGCTATTTCGGGTGTAAGCTGAGTCCGTTACCGCTGCAAAATGGCGCTTCGGCGCTTTCAATATCGAGTCAATGATCATGTCAGCCCGTTTGTCTAAACGCATGTCCGCCACCGTCTGGCGTGCCGCTCACATCACGCGTATCGCACAACGGCGCGCCGCGCGTTCACTGCGCCATCATGTCGCGCGCACACGCGCGCTGGCCGCGCATTTGTCGCACACTATCGCGCAGCGCTGGAGCAGCAGCAGCGTACGCGCGTGGGCGCACTCGCTCGTCCATCTGCGTCTACACAGCATCTGGCGTGCCTCGCTGGGCCGCTCGGTGCGCGTTGCGCCGGCGCGAGCGCTGCGCCATCCGCGCCAAAGGCCCCGCCTTCATCTGGTGCGCGCGCCGCGCCGCCATGCCCCTCCATCCGGCCCCTGGTCGCCGTATTTCGGCAGCCGCTGAACCGTGCCGGCCCCGGACACCGGGGCCACGCCGGCAGCGCGCGACGCACGTGCCGTGCCCGCCGGCGACGCCTACCTGCAGTCGAGCCGTGCCGCGGCATCAGCTGCCGCAGATCTCGGAAGCAGCGGTCGGCGCCGCCACCGAGCCGGTTTCGATATCCAGTCGCGCAACGTCCCAGCCACCGCCGAGTGCCTTGATCAGTCCGACCGACGCAGTCATGCGTTGACCAGCCAGCGACTGCAATGTCTGCCGCGCGGATAGCAGGCTCGCCTGTGCGGTGAGCACCGACAGGTACGCGGCGGTACCGGCCTTGTATTGGTTGAGTACGATGTCCAGCGCCTGCTGAGCCGAATCGACGCTGGCTTGCTGCAGCATGATCTGCTGCTCCAGGATCCGCAAAGAACTCAGGTTGTCCTCGACATCTTGGAGCGCCGCCAGCACGGTCTGCCGGTACACCGCGACTTGCTCGTCGTAGGCAGCACGTGCCGCGTCGACTTTTGCGCTGCGCAAGCCTGCATCGAAGATCGTCGCGGCCAGCTCCGGGCCAAGTGACCAGAACCGCGACGGCGCCCGCAGCAACTGCGCCAGCACCGAACTGGAGAATCCTCCTTGCGCCGACAACGTCAGCGAGGGGAAGAACGCGGCCATCGCCACGCCGATCTGCTCGTTAGCCGCGGCAGCCTTGCGCTCGGCGGAGGCGACATCCGGGCGGCGCTCGAGCAGCGCGCTGGGCAACGATACCGGGATCGCCGGCGGGGTCACGTCAAGCGGTGTGGGTGGCAGCGAGAATGTCGAGGCGGGCTCGCCGACCAGCACGGCGATCGCATGCTCATAGTGTGCCCGGGCGATACCGTTGCCAAGCGCGGCGGATTGCGCCGACTGCAATTGTGTTTGCGCCTGAATCACGTCCGAGCGCGGCACGATACCTTGCCTGTATTGGTTTTGGGTCAACTCGAGCGTGCGCTGATACGCGGCCACGGTCTCGTCGAATATCTTTTGTTGGGCGTCCAACGTGCGCAGCAGGTAATAATTCTGCGCCAATGTCGCCTGCGCGGACAGTCGCGCATTGGCAAGATTGGCTGCAGCCGCCTGCTGCCCAGCCTTCTGTAACGCCACTGCGCGGGCAATTCCACCCCACAAGTCCGCCTCCCATGATGCGTCCAGCGACATACTGAAGTGGTTCGATACGCGCGAGCCGCCGGTCGCCACCCCGCTTGTCGTCGTGCCGCGCGACGCGCTGCCCGATCCGACACGGCTGCCGGAGGCCGACCCGCTGAGGGTCGGGAACCAGCTTGCGCGCGCCTCGGCAGTCAGCGCGCGCGCCTGCCGGTACGCCGCAGCGAACTGCGCGACGGTCTGGTTTGCGGCGTTGAGCCGGTCCATCAACGCGTCCAATTGCGTATCGCGATAAACGGCCCACCAATTGCCACGGTCCTGCTGATCGGCTGGTTGCGCCACTTTCCAGCCGGGCGCGGCCTCCTTGAAACTCGACGGTACTACGACGCCCGGACGCGTGTAGTTGGGACCCACCGCGCAGCCGCTAAGCAATAGTGCGAACGCCAGCGCATAGCGTAAAATGAAGGTACGGTCAGGCGCGGCGGTATCGCGTTGCGCCGCCGGAAAATCGCAAAAGTCCAAATGCATTGAAATTCCTATAACCGGACGCGGCGCTCGGCCCGTTGAACAGCCTGCCGCGCAATGCGAAGCATAAACCGCCCAATACGCCGGCGCGTTGATGAACTTCATGGCAAAACGACCCTTGCAAAGCCGCTACCTCGCGGCCGGACTGATCAACACAGGGCCTCGATGGCGAAAACGAAAAACCAGCAGCGCCATTTTATTGCCTATGCAATCTTTTCTTCAAGGTAGCCTAGGCTATGTTTTCTCGCTGCATTGACCTACCTGCCTAGGTTTCAGCGCGCAAAGGTGATCGCGTATGTTGCGTCATCGATGCGGCGACCCAGCAGGTTTAACAACCCGGCCAGACTGCCGCGGGCCTCGCTCGTCGAACGGGCGGTGCCATTGAACGAGAAGCGCCCTTGCTGCCACTGCCCGGCGCCGTCCAGTTGCAGCGGGCCGCTCAGCGTCGCCAGTTGCAGCGCCGCCGCCGGGCCTTGCGCAAGCAACGTGGCACGATAGCTGCCGAGTGGCCGGACCGGCGATATGCGCGAGGCCATGTCGGTCAGCCGCACGGTGAGCTGTCCATACGCCTGCTGGTTCAGCACGCGCATGTCGGTCCAGGACAACCGCACGTCACCTTGCAAATCCAGCGTATTGAATGGTGCGCCCAGCCCTTCGAGCAACGTGGCGGGCAACGCCAGTGAACCAGCACCGAGCACGGCCTGGCTGCGCGACGCGTCCAGCGTGACCGGCTGGTGCATGGCTTCGGTATGCTGCAGCGTCATGTGCAAGCGGCCGCCGAACAGCGGCCAAAAGGCAGTGTGCCATTCGACCCGGCCAGGCAGCAGCGTCGAATTGGCGCGATCGTTGCCGGGCGCCAGCAGCAGCGTGGCTGACCCGTGCCACAGCGAGCCAGCCGGATCCACCAAGTTCACCCGTCCGCCGGTGGCCCGCCCGAACTGCGGCGTGATCCACGCGGCGGGCGCGATGCATAACAGCGTAATGAGCACCGCCAAGCCGCCCGCGACGATCCAAGGCAACGCGCGCGCGATCCGGTGCCAGAAAAAATTCATCGTGGGTCTCGTCGGATCATTTTGTATTAGCCGGCTGCAGCGTCGCGGTGACGTCCACCTGGCCGTCATCCTTCAATGCACTGATATGCGCCTGCGAAACCTTAACCTTGAACTGCCGGCGCACATCGTCCAGCCACGCAACCCAACTGCCGAACTGCCCGTTCTTCAATTGAAGCTGGACGTTGGGACCGGCCACGTTCAACTGCGTCGCCGCCAGCCCGCGTTGCGCGAGCGACGCGGCCAACGCCTCCTTAAGCGCATTGCCGGTAGGCGCACGGCCCTGCGCCTGTACGGCGAGTGAGCGGGCCTCATTCGCGTCGGCCGTCATCTGCGCCAGGCGACGCTGCATCGCGGGCAAGTCAGCGCGCAGCTTTGCGCGGCCACTCAGTGCGGGGCCCAACGCCACCGAATACAGCACGACCAGTGCCAGCACGACGCCGCCAATCGTGATCAACTTCTTCTCGCGCGGCGCCCGCTCGCCCCAAAAATCGCTCAGAGCCGTCGCTACGGCGCTTTTCCCTTTCATCGTGCACTCCTGATCGTCCATTTGCTGGTGCTGGTATCTACCTCGCCGGCTACGCCATGGCGGGCCAGGCGTTGCGTCAGTCCGTTATCGACGGCGACCGACGGCTTGAACGTCACCTCCAGCGCACGGTTGCGATAGTCCAGCTGCGCGATCGTATTGGACGGCACTGGCCCCAGCGAGCGGGCAAGCGCATCGGCCAGCGACAGAAAATCGTCTGGCGCCGGCTCGCCGACAGCCAGCCGCAACTGGTCCAGTTGCCGCGTCATCTGATCGGCCGGATCGAGCACGACCGTGGTTTTCGGAAAGGCGCTGAGCAACAACTCGGTCATCTGTATATTGATTGCATCACGCTGCCTCGCCAACATCAGCCATTGCACGTTCACGCCAATCACCGCGGCGACGATCGACGCGAGCGCAAGCGCGATGGGCAAGCGCCAGCGCGCGAGCGTGGCGCCGGACAGGTTCCACAATTGCGGCGCGAACTCGAACTGGCATAGATCGAAGTCCTGCGCCAGCGCGTTGTGTGCCAGCGTCTCGAACGTCAGCGGCAAGGCCTTAATATGCGTAGCCGGCGCCGCCGCGTCATTGCCATCAAGGCTGGCGTGCAGCTCGCTGCCCGGCACCCCGGTGAGCCGATAAAGGGTAACCGGCGCATCGGCGGCCAGGGCAGCAAGCGTCGGCTCCAGCGCATCGACCGGCACCGCAAAGCCCTCGCCAAGCGCACCGCGCGCCAGCGCCAGCTCCCAATGCGGCCCAAATGCGCCAGCCAGCTCACCCGGTTCGCCGAGCAGCGTGGCCGGCTTCGTGCGCACGACATCGCCGAGGATCGCGGCGACGATCGGCAAATGCGCAGGAACGCCGGCCTCATCACCCACCTCAGCATTAGACAGGTCCGCGCCGCCGCCGTCAGCCGCGACCCGGGGCCGTGCCACGCCGGCGGCAGCCTGCGAGTCAACCTCGTCCAGTGCGTGCTGCACGGCGCCCGGTTGCGGCAGGCATCGCGTGACCGGCACCGCACGCAGCGATGTATGGCCAGCGCTGCGAAACGCATCACAGATGAAGCGGAACCAGCCGCGGTCAATCGCGGCGACCACGCGCTTGCCGTCGATCGGCCCGGCCGGATCGAGCGCGATGTGGCAGGTCTGCGCATCCTGGATCAGATGATCCTCGATGACATTGGGTAGTGCCTGGCGCAAGCGCGGGCCCTTGAGCGGCGGCACTGTCGCGGCCAGCATCAGCAGGTCGCGCGCGGCTAGTATCAGCACGGTACGGGTGGCGCGTGGCAGCAACGCCAGCGACGCACGGCCGGCGCGTTGGGTCCGGCCTTGCTTGTCGAGCAGCAGAAACGGCAGATCCGGCAGTTGCCATTCTTGCGACGGCACCGCCGGGTCGCGCGGCGGCAGTTGGACGATCAGCGTGGTCAAGAAGCAGTCCTCGTTCGATGACGGGGTTGAATTGCAAGGCAAGGAAGCGCGACGCGAGGCTGGCGCATCACTCGTCCCTCACACTGACGACGCGCGTGGTCTTGGTCAACGCGTCGCGGTATATCAAAGTCGTACGGATCAATTCGGCACGCTCATGCTGGACTTTGCCATGCACGATAAAGTAGTTCGTGTCGACGCCGATTGTGTTCAGGTTCCTCCCCACCGCGGGGATGCCAGCCGCCTGTAGCGCGAGCTGCACGTCGCCCGTATTGCGAAAGAACACCGTGCTGCGGCGCGCCACCAGCGCTTGCGCCGCACCGATTGACATACCCGGTATAGTGGCGGCGATCACTTCGGCGTTGGCGGTATTCATGTTGAGCACCGTGCTGGTTGGCAGCACGATCACAAACGGCTTAAGGCGCGCGACCATCTCCGGCGTAAAACCGGCCACATCCAGCAGCGCGGTTGCATCAACCATCTGGATCGGCCGACGCGCGGCCGCATCGTCACCGCCTTCGAGTCCCGGCTTGTCGGTCAACTCGCCGCTGATCGCTGAGCCGGCCGCTGCCTGCTGAACGGACGCGCCACTCGCGCCAAGCGACGCCTGTGCATTCGTCTGAAAGCGCGTCGCGGAGCCCGCCAGGCTGTCGCGCACCGCACTGGCGACACGGCCGGCCAATTGTCCATCCAATCCCAGCGACGACAGCAATCGCTGGAACGCCAGCAGTTGGTTCGGGTCAACCGCGATGACACCAGGGCGTGGAATGGTGACCAGATTGCGCAAGTTAAAGCGCGCCTGCGCATCCTCGATCGAACCGGACAGGTACGTTGCGGCCCCTTCCTCGGCACGTACCTCGCCGATCTGGCCGAGAAAGTCGGACAGGCGCGTGCGTGCGATGGGCACGCCCCAGATACCACCCAGGTATGTGAAACTCGGCGTGGTATCGCCCTCACTGCGCAGAATCAGCCGCGTCCAATCGGTCGCACCGCGCGAAATCCAGCGCGCCTGTGCCAGCAACCGCTGGTTCTCGATCCGCCGGATCTGCACCTGCTGCCGCCACAGCATTGCGGAGACCAGCATGGCCGCAAGCGCGACCACGAATAGCGCCGTGACGATCGCGGCGCCGCGCTCGGCGCGCGTACGCCGTGGCGGCCGAGCGCAACGCAGAAGATCTGGACGGCGATGGGCGCACATCATCATTCCCCGATCAACAGGACGCGCGTGAGCGGCGCGCTGACCTGCGGCGCGCGCAGCGTCACCTCCAGCCCTGTGGCCGCGCGCAGCAGCGGCGCGGCGTTCAAGCCGGGTACCCTGAGGTTGTTCATGCTCTTCGCGATGGTCGCGTCAACATCGGCCATGGAACGGGTCCAACCGACTTGCGGCACAAACAGACGCATGCGCATCGCGCTAACACCGCCGATCAGCGACACCTCGCTCCAGCCATCCAAGCCGCCACGCAGCGCACTGCGCAATTGTCCCCGCGTGGCGATCGGCGGCGACGCGAGACGGATGATCCGCCCATTGTCGAGCCGGTAACGCACCACTTGCAACCGCGGCGCACTGTCCTGGGCGAACAGCAGACGCACGATGCGCAGCTCGCCATTACCGATCGCCACCGCCGCGGTGCCCGCCTGGTCATCGGTGGCCGCCTGTCGAGCGTCCGCGCGCATCTGATCGAACAGCTGCGCCAGGACGCGCTCGTCCTCCATTGAGCGGCTGATCGCCTCGCGGCTGCGCGTGATCGAATCCAACCCGCGCCACGACAGCACGGCGATCACCGCCAGGATCGCAATCGCGACCAGCAGTTCGATCAGCGTGAAGCCACGCTGCTGGTCAGAGCGAGCGGCTGGTTTCATTGGCGATGACCGTAACCATTTGCACCAGGTAGCCCGGCTGCCCCGGGGTGGCGACAAACACCTCAACGCGCCGGAAGATCGGATTCGGGGTGGCCGATACTCGCTCCGTACAACTCAATGCGAGATTGCCCTGCGAACAGTCAAACGTGCGCGAGCCGATATTGGGCCACGCCTTCGTCAAATGCAGCCTGGCTAGTTCGTTGTCTGCACTCCAACCCGCATACATGCGCTTGTTCAACTCGCTGCTATTAACGGCCAGCACGCCGACCGCACGCAACGATGCAGCAAGCGCGATCGCGATGATCGCCAACGCAACCAGCACCTCGATCATCGTGAAACCACGTGTGCCGCGCCTCATCTCAATGCACCTCGAAGCGGCCATTGCCATTGCCGGCGATGCTGACCTGACCGATCGCCGAATAAAGCGTGACCTGCACCGGCGTGTCGATGCTCTCCAGCCCGAACACGATCCGGCTGGCCGTCTCGTCCGATCCTGGATAACGTATCGCCACCCCAGTCACTTCCGTGTCCCAGCGACGCGGCGCAAGCAGATCGTCACGCAGTGCACGCCAGCCATCCACGGTACGCACCTCGAAGCGATAGCCGCCTGCTACCGGCACCCAGGCGATCGGCTGGGAACGCACCTGCGCCTCGTCGCCGGCCGACTCGAACAGCAACGCCAGACGCTGCGCCTGCTCGTTCAGATCCGTGCGCGGATTGCGCGTCATCGTCAGCGTCGCCATCGATACCAGGATGCCCGCGATCACCAGCACCACCAGCATTTCCAGCAGCGTGAAGCCGGCCGCCCCGCGCGCGCCTCGGCACGGCTGCACACAGCCAGCGCCGCGCGCCGCGGCGCCACGGGCGATCATCGTCACGCCCATCACACGAGCCATGAGCTGCGCGCTGGCTCGCGCACTACTGCCACGAGCCGATGTCGGCGTCGTTGCCCTCACCGCCTGGCTTACCATCGGCGCCATAGCTGAACACGTCGATTTCGCCGTGCACGCCCGGGTTCAGGTACTGGTAAGGGTTACCCCAGGGATCATTTGGCAACTTCTCGAGGTAGCCCCCTTCCTTCCAATTGTTTGGCACCGGATCCGTCGACGGCTTCTGGATCAACGCACGCAAACCTTGCTCCTGTGTCGGATACCGGCCGTTGTCGAGCCGGTACAGCTTGAGCGCATCCATAATCGTATGGATGTCCTGGCTCGCCGCCACGCGGCGTGCCTGATCGGGACGACTCATAATCTTGGGCACTACCAGGGCGGCCAGGATCCCAAGGATCGCGATCACGACCATAATTTCAATCAGCGTAAAACCACGCTGGCGGCGCGCCGACGTGCCGGCCTGGCGGCGAATCGTTGGTCTTGCGTATTGCATTCCTACCTCGTTACTCGAATTAACTGAAAAAAGCCGTCGTGATGCGCCAGTGCATCGGCGCTCATCGACCAGCCTCGTGCCGCAGCCATTTTAAGCCGCTGTCCGGGCGACCGGTCCGTACGGCCGCCGTTTTGCGCTCCCCCGTGGCGCCATGACGCACGCGCTCGCCATGCCGTCTGCTGTGATCTAACGCCATGCACTCTTCTCAATGTCATATAAGCTCGTACAATATCTGCCATGAACTTTCTGACTCAACGCCTTGCGGTGCGGCTTTTATCGCTCGCCTTGTTCGCCGTGCTGTGCGCGACCGTCACTTACTGGGTCGTCACGCTCGGCTCCCGCGACACCGCACCGCTTCCAGCCGCCGCGCCGGGCCGTCTGCCGGTCACCATCGACGCGGCGCAGACCCTGTTCGGCTCGCACGCCGGCGACACGCGTGTGGCCAACATCCACCTGTCCGGCATCCTCGCGCTGGCCGACGGCGCGGCCGCGATCGTGTCGTACGGCGCTGACCCGGCCCGCGCGATATCGCTAAACAGCCCGATTGCGCGGGGTGTGAAGCTCGTCGCCGTGCGGCAGCGCTCGATCGTCGTCGAACGCAATGGCGGGCGCTCGGAAATCTTTCTGCCCCCCAACGCACAAGGCCAACCAACGATCTACGTGCGCTGAACCACAGGCAATGAACCACGGCGCGGCGACCCCCGCCGCGTCGCGGCGCTCAGCCCACCATGCTGTTCAACTCGATGATCGGCAGCATCACCGCCAGCACGATCATCAGCACCACCCCGCCCATCGCGAGGATCAACAGCGGTTCCAGCAAGCTGGTCAGGAACATCGTGCGTCGCTCCAGTTCCAGCGCCTCGCCTTCCGATGCACGGTCGAGCATCGACGTCACGTCGCCCGTCGCTTCGCCGGAGCGAATGAGATGCACTAACACTGGCGGAAAGGTACGCGTGTTACCCAACGCGCGTGACAGCGAGGTTCCCTCGCGCACGCGTACGATCGCCTCATCCACCAGCGAACGCATGGCACGATTGTTCAATGTTTCCCCGGCGGCCTGAAGCGCGCGCAGAATCGGCACGCCGGCGGCGGTCAGGATCCCGAGCGTCGACGCGAAGCGCACCGTGTTATAGCCGCGCACCAGCTTGCCGGCGAGCGGCGCGCCGAGCAGCCAGCGATCAAACGCCAGGCGCGGCCCGCTTTGCTGCAGGATGCGACGCACGAGCCAGATCGTGACCACCACGGTCAACAGAATCGCCCACCAGCCGTGCCACACGAACGACGACAGCGACATCATCATCACCGTTAGCAGTGGCAATTGCTGTTTCGTGCTCGCGAACACGCTGACCACCTGCGGCACCACGTAGCTGAGCAGGAACGTCACAATGCTGAACGCCACCAGCGTGACAATGGCAGGGTACGTGAAGGCGAGTTGGATCTTCGAGCGCAGCGCGTTGCGCTGCTCGATATAGTCAGCCAGCCGGGACAGCACGAGCCCAAGCTTGCCAGTATGCTCGCCGGCCGACACCAGTGCGCGATAGATCTCTGGGAAATCGCGCGGATGCTGCGCCAGCGCGCCGGCCAGTGACTGACCGCCGAGCACTTCGGCACGGATGGCAGCAATCAACTCGCGGATGTACTCGCGCTCGGCCTGGTCCGTCAGCACACCGAGCGCTTCGTCCAACGGCAGCCCGGCGATCAACAAGCTAGCCAGCTGGCGCGTAAAAAGTGCCTGCTCACGCTGCGACAGCTTGCGACCGAATACCAGCCGCTGGCTGCGCTCGCCACGCGCGCGGCTGCCAGCGGCCTCAACCAGTAGCGGCGTCAACCCTTGCGTGCGCAGCTGCGCACGCGCGGCGCGCGCGCTGTCGGCCTCGACGACGCCGCGTTGCGACTTGCCTGTGGCGTCAATCGCCTCGAATCGGAAAGCGGGCATAAGCGGTCCGTGTTATTCCCCGCCGGTCACGCGCAGCACTTCCTCGAGCGAGGTCACGCCGGTGTCGAGCCAGCGCTGCGCATCCTCGCGCAATGTACGCATGCCGCCCGCGCGTGCGCGCTGGAGCAGTTCGGCATCCGATGCATTGCGGTGAATCAGCGTGCGGATCGCGTCATCAATCACCAACAGTTCATAGACACCACGGCGGCCGGTATAACCTGAGTGGCCACATTGGTCGCAACCGACCGGATGCCACTGCACGCGGCCATCATCAACGCTCTGTCGCTTACATACCGGACACAACTGGCGCACCAGACGTTGCGCGAGCACGCCCAGCAGGCTCGACGCGAGCAGATAGGGCTCCACGCCCATGTCGGTAAGCCGCGTCACCGCGGATGCCGCATCGTTGGTGTGCAACGTGGCCAGCACCAAGTGCCCGGTCAGCGACGCCTGCACCGCGATCTGCGCCGTTTCCAGGTCGCGGATTTCTCCAATCATGATGATGTCCGGATCCTGCCGCAGGATTGAGCGCAGCGCGCGAGCAAAATTCATCCCGATGCGATCATTGACCTGCGTCTGCCCAATGCCGGACAAGTCGTACTCAATCGGGTCCTCGACCGTCATGATGTTCGACGTCTCGGTCTCCAGCCGCGACAGCGCCGCATACAACGTCGTGGTCTTGCCCGAGCCAGTCGGGCCGGTCACCAGCACGATGCCGTGCGGGCGTCCAATCAGCTTGTCGAATTGCGCAAGCGTATCGGGGCCCATTCCCAGCCGCTCTAGGTTCAGTCGCTGCGCATCCTTCTCGAGCAGCCGCAGCACCGCGCGTTCACCGTGACCAGTGGGCAGCGTCGATACCCGAACATCAACCGGACGCCCGCCGACGCGCAACGTGATGCGCCCGTCCTGCGGCAAGCGCTTTTCGGCGATGTCCAGTTGCGCCATGATCTTGATGCGCGAGATCAGCGCGCCATGCAGCGCCTTTTTTGGCCGCACCACGTCGCGCAACGTGCCGTCCACGCGAAAACGCACGACCGACGTGTGCTCAAACGGCTCGATGTGGATATCCGACGCGCCTTCGCGCGCAGCTTGTGTGAGCAGCGCATTGATCATCCGAATAATCGGCGCGTCGTCCTCGGACTCGAGCAGATCCTCGACCTCCGGAATGTCCTGCATCAGCCTGGACAAGTCGACTTCGCCCTCGACCTCGCCGACCACTTGCGCAGCGCTGCCATCCTGCCGCGCGTACGCGCTGTTGATCGCCTGCGTCAATTCATCTGACGGCAAGCGGGTCAGCGTCAGCGCGCCGAAGTTGCGCGCCACCTCAGCCAGCGCCGCGGCACTGGTGCGCTCGCTGATCCAGACATCCAGTCCGCTGGCGTGCTGGTGCGCGATCAGGATCTGGCCGCTGCGCGAGAACGCGTAAGGCAGCAGCCGCGCGGCCAATGGCGACGGCGGCTCGCGGCCGACAACGGTTTCGTTCGAAGCAGTCACGGTACGCATCAACGGACCTGTCGTTACAGAAAGGGCGGGCGTCACGGACGCTGTTCGGGCGTCACCGTAGAATCGACCGGCGACGCGGGCGCCGGCAACGCGCCCACCGGTGCAGCAGCATCGTCGACGGACGCGTTGGTTGCACCGGGTGCACCCGGTGCAGTATCAACAGAGGGCGGTGCGCTCGCCGCTGCCGCGCCATTGTCGCGCGCATCAACTCCATTGCCATGGTACGGTCCGCCGCGGCCATATGTCGAGCGCAGGTCGAACACGTTGTTCGCTGCGGGCCCGCCTCCCTCGTTCGGCCCCAGCGGCGCGGGCGGCAGCAACGGCGTTTCGCGGTCCTTGATGATCCGGTTATCCGATTGGTATGCAGCCTGCTCAGCACGCAAGTACTCGTAGCGGTCCAGCGCCAATTGGCTACTGGTGCTCTGGTCGCGTACGATCACCGGACGCAGGAACACCATCAGGTTCGATTTCGTGCGCGCCTTCTGTTCGCTACGGAACAGGCTGCCGAGCACGGGGATATTGCCCAGCCACGGCACCTTCGAATTGCCGTTCATGTAGTTGTCCTGGATCAGGCCGCCGAGCACGATAATCTCGCCGTCGTCCGCGAGCACGGTGGACTGGATCGAGCGCTTGGTGATCGACACCCCACCAGGGTTGGACTGCGTGCCTTGCTGCACGGCGGAATCCTCCTGGTAGATTTGCAGCTTCAGCACACCGCCCTCGCTGATCTGCGGCTTGATATGCAGCGTGATCCCCACGTCCTGGCGATCGAACGTGTTGAACGCGCTGACCGACGTCGTCGTATTGGCGGTCGGCGTCGCGTACGAACCGGTCACCACCGGTACGTTTTGGCCGACCACGATCCGCGCCTCTTCATTGTCCAGCGTGATTAGGTTAGGCGTGGACAGGATGTTGGTATCGCTGCTCGTGGCCAGTGCCTGCAACAGGCCGCCCAGACCGAAGACCTTACCGAAGCGGTGCAACAGGCCGATGTTCAGGCCGTTGTTGAGCAAATTGTTCGGGCCAATCTGTGCAGCCGCGGTGGCCGGGTCCTGCGCGACGATGGCGCCGGTGGCGCTCAAGCCGACGATGCCCTGGCTGCCGTTTGCATTGAAGTTCGAGCCGCCATACAACCCATTGTTGCCGTTGTTCGACAACAGCGCGCCCTGCCATTGGATACCGAGGTTGGCACCGGTGGTCGCGTTCATGTCCACGATTACCGCTTCGATGTAGACCTGCGCCCGGCGCTGGTCGAGCTGGTCGATCACGTTGCGGATGTTCCGGTACAATGGCTCTGGCGCGGTGATGATGAGCGAATTGGTGGCTGGGTCGGCCTGCACGATGCCGCCCTGCGCATTGTCGTCGTTGCTACTCTCCTTGTCGCTGAAACTCTGGTCCCTCGACTGCCCGGAGCCGAATCCGCCGATGCCGCCACTGCCCGACAGCGGGTTGCGGCTCATCGCACTGGACGAGCCCGACGGCAGCGGTGGCAGCCCAGAAGCGCCAGTGGAGGTGCCAAGACCGCCGCCGAATGAATCGGATTTACCGCCGCTGCCTAGCGATTCCGAGCCCGTTGCGCCGCGGCTGCCCTGTCCGAGCATGCCGCGCAGCGTCTTGGCCAAGCGCACCGCTTCCGCGTTGCGCAGCGGCACCACATGGATATTGCCCGGTTGCGTCGTCGGCGCGTCCAGCGTCGCAATCAACGATTTCGCCGCCGCCAGCCTTGACGGGCTCACCGCGCGCAGCAGCACCGAATTGGTCCGCGGGTCGGCGTTCACGCTCACGCGCAGCGTCGCATCGGTGCCCCCGATTGCACCCGGGTCGAGCAGCTTGCCCAGTTGTTGCGCGACATCGACCGCGCTGGCGTTCTTCAACGGCACGATCTGCACTTGTGTCCCGGCCGACGTGTCGATGCCCTGGATGATCCGGCCGATACGGCGCACGTTGTCCGCGTAGTCGGTCACCACCAGCGTATTGTTCGCCGGATAGGCGGCAATTTGGTTATTTGGCGAGATCAATGGGCGCAACACCGGCAGCAGGTTGTTCGCTGACTCATTGCGCAATTGGAACACTTGTGTGACCACTTGGTCGCCGCGGGCCGGCGTCGTGTTGCCGATATAGGTCGGCACGCCTTGCAGCTTCGCATCGGCTTCCGGCACGACCTTCAGCACCCCATGGTCCTGCACCAGCGCGAACCCCTGCATCCGTAACGCGGACTGCAGCGTCTTGAGCGCTTGATCCTGCGGCACCGGCTGCTCGGAAACGAGGTTCAATTGCCCCTTAACGCGGGGGTCGACAATGATCGTCTTGTTGGTCGCCGCGCCGACTGCCTTGGCGACCTGGTCAATATCGGCATCGACGAAATTCAAGGTGACCTGCGCGCGAGCGGGCGACGCCCCGAGCACGGCGGCGATCAGACCCGCGACCAGCAGCGAACGCGCCATGCGCCGCGCAGGAAAACGATTCTGTGTCATTGGATAGTGGTGTTTGGCGCCGGCCGGGCGGTGCCCAGGCCGATCAATTATGCAAGTAGTTTGGTGTGATGCCGCAAAAGATGCCATGCGGGGTGCCAAAATTGCAACATTAACAGCTTTTTAACGCTGAACTATCACAAGAACGATCATTCGTCGAATTCGGACAAAAAGCTATCTCTAACCGATCCTTACTTGCGCACGCATTGCTCACCATGGCAAAAATGCCGGCGGCGGATTATTCCGCCTGCCGCCTCTGTGAGCAACCGCCTAGTTCCGCCGCCTATCGTGCCAGATAATGGGCCACGCGCGGCACAACTCGGTGGCGTGCCGCGCAGTGACGCGTGCCGGCGCGAAGCCACGCCCCAGACCGGGCATCCCAATGCGTTACCATGAGCGACGAAGTGGCACGAGGGTACACGTGCCGGCACGCGCCGGCCGTGCCGGAGTCGCATTGTACACGCCGGGTGCCGCCTTGAAACTGCTCCTGTCCGAAACGATGAAATTGAGATCCGTCACCTCGATCGCCTTTGCCGCCAGCCTGCTCGCGCTGACGTCACCGCGCGCGCATGCGGACTGCTTCGACAACGCGGCTGCCTATCATCACGTGAATCCACTGATCCTGCGCGCGATCGCGTGGCAGGAGTCGCACAACCGACCTGATGCGCTGCACAAGAACGCGAATGGCTCGACCGACTACGGCCTGATGCAGATCAACTCGATCCACCTACCCAAGCTTGCGTCGTACGGCATCTCGCACCAAACGCTCATGGAACCATGCAAAGCCGTCTACATCGCCGCCTGGCACTTACGGCGCCAAATGGACAAATACGGCAATACCTGGCAGGCGGTCGGTTCTTACCATTCCGAAACACCGGCGCTGCGCGACAAGTACGCTAAGCAAATCATGGCGATCCTGAACAAGTGGAACCTGCTCGCACAACGCTGAGCTAAGCGGCACAAGCGACGGCGGCAGGTGTAGAATGTGACGATAACTTCCGCCCCCCTCCCTGTCACCGTACTCTGCGGCTTTCTTGGCGGCGGCAAGACCACACTGCTCAATCATATCCTCGCGAACCGCGCCGGCTTGCGCGTGGCCGTCATTGTCAATGATGTCGCGTCGGTCAATATCGATGCGCAACTGGTACGCGGCGCGAGCGAGCTGTCGCACGTCGATGAACGGCTCGTCGAGCTTTCGAATGGCTGCATCTGCTGCACGTTGCGCGACGCAATGGCAAGCAGGACAGGAGGGCGCCGATCCGTCGGCATGGCAGGAATTCGCCGACCCGTTTCCGCAATGGAGCGAAGCGTTCGATCACGTCAGCGATGCCGATGACCCACCCAAGAACACACCCGGGGTTGCCGGCGTTCGCTAGCCGATCAATGTACACCGCGGTGCCGCGCGCCACGTCCGGCGCGTTCGCCGGACGTGGCGCGGGGAAAGTGCACCCGCTCGCGGGCGGCGGGCGGCACGGCTGCCTGCGTCAGCGCTTACCGCTTGTTGACGGCATCCTTGAACGCCTTGCCGGCCGTGAACTTGACCGTCTTTGCAGCGGGAATCTTGATCGTCTCGCCGGTCTTCGGGTTACGGCCAGTGCGCGCTGCGCGCTTGCCCGAGCCGAAGCTGCCAAAGCCAATCAACTGGACGCTGTCGCCCTTGGACACAGCCTTCTTAATAACTTCGAGTAGCGTGTCGAGCGTCTCACCGGTTTGCGCCTTGCTGGCACCGGTCTGCGCGGCGACCGTGTCGATCAGTTCCTGTTTGTTCATACGTATCCTTCTAAAGTTGGTTGATTATGAACGCCACAAACGCGCCGATTATACGTGCGCGAGCCCTGGCGTCGAGTCCCGCGATCTTGCTGCAAGCGTTCCGCAAGCCACCTGCGACGATGCAACGTATAGCGTTGCCGCCTCCCATCTCGAACTGGTGCACCCCTACGTGCGTAGACGGTACTTGCTATGATAACCACGGCAAACCCTTTATTGACAAGGGTTCTGCAGAATTTACCTGCTCTTTCATGCGCTGTGCGCAGTTTATGCCGAAAAGGAACGCGATGTTCGCTCCCATCCCGATAAAAACCCGGCCAGCGTTGGTTTTTGCCAACGTTAGAGCCCAATGACTGGCCCGCTCATTGCCGCGCAGCTTGCATTGCGCGAGGACGGCACCCCTTATTCGCCGCTGTTCAATGATGTCTACCATAGCGCGATGGGAGGTATCGGCCAGGCGCTGCACGTATTCGTTACGGGAAACCGACTGCCCGCCAATTGGCAACACAAAGCGGTGTTTTCGATCGTGGAGACCGGCTTCGGGCTCGGCTTAAACTTTCTCGTCACATGGTCGCAATGGCGCGGCGACCCCTCGCGATGCGATCGGCTACATTTTGTTTCCGTCGAAAAACATCCGTTCAGCCGCGACGATCTTGACACGCTACTCACGCGCCTGCTCGATTCGCATGCCGAACTGGCAGGCCTTGCGCGCGAGCTAGTAAGCGCCTGGCCCATGCTCACGCCCGGCCTCCATCGGCTGGTGTTCGATAACGGACGCGTCACATTGACACTGGCACTGGGCGATGCAGCGCAAATGCTGCCCAAACTGGCCGTGCGCGCCGATGCGTTCTATCTCGACGGCTTCTCGCCGGCCAAGAACGACGCGCTATGGTCGCCCGCCATCTTCAAGGCGCTGGCCAGGATGGCCGAAGTCGGCGCCACGTTCGCCACTTATACCTCGGCCGGCAAGGTCAAAGCCGCGCTCACCGGCGCCGGTTTCGTGCACCGTAAGGCACAGGGCTACGGCGCCAAGCGCGACATGCTGGTCGGTGAATTTGCACCGGCCTACCGGGTCCGACGCCACGAACCGCCGCCGCGCGCTGCCTGGACGCACCGCCATGCGATCGTGGTCGGTGCGGGACTGGCCGGCTGCGCAGTAGCCGAGCGGCTGGCTGCGCGTGGCTGGGCGATCACACTGCTGGAACAGCGCGAAGCACCGGCGAGCGAAGCGTCAGGTAACCCGGCGGGCGTGTTCCATCCGATGATCGCGCGCACGGTGACACCCGCCACGCGGCTCTCGAGTGCGGGCTTTCTGTATGCGCTGCGAGCCTGGCAGACATTGGCCGACGCCGGCCATACGCTGCATTGGCACGCCGGCGGGCTGCTGCAGCTCGCGCAAGACGACGTCGAGGCCGCGGCGTTACGCAACGCCCTCGCCGCGGCCCGACTGCCGACTGGATTCGCCGTCGCGGTGGACCGCGATGCAGCCAGCGCCTACGCTGGCGTCACGCTTGAACGCGGCGGCGTCTGGTTTCCCTATGGCGGATGGATCGCGCCGCCATCGCTGTGCTGCGCCCAATTGGCCGCGGCCCGTACCGCGCTCGCCGCAAACGGCCAAAGCCCGGCGTGGCGCACGCTGTTCAGCGTGCGCGTTGAGCAACTCGTCCATGATGTGGAAGGCTGGCACGCGCTTGATGCAACGGGCAGGCGGATCGCCACGGCACCCGTCGCGGTCATCGCCAACGCGCACGACGCGGTCCGTCTGTGCCATTTAGCACACGCGCCGGTGCGATCGGCCCGCGGGCAATTGACAATATTACCACATGCCGCACCGACTTCGCTTCGTGTGCCCGTAATGGGCGATGGCTACGCACTAGCACTGGATAACGGCCGCCTGATGACCGGTGCCAGCTACGACATGGATGACACCGGCTTGGACGAGCGGCGCGCGTCACACGACGAGAATCTCGCCCGTCTGCGCGCGCTAATACCGGGAATTGCGCCGTCAATCGACTGGGCCAAGGTACAGGGGCGGGTGGGCCTACGCTGCGTGGTCAGTGACCGGCTACCCATGGTTGGTCCGCTAGCGGACGAAGCGAATCCGATGGCAGCCGGCGCCTCCCAGTCCGGCGCTCGGCTGCCGGATCTGCAACGGCGCTCTGGCCTGTACGGTGCATTCGCTTATGGTTCACGAGGACTCGTGTGGTCGGCGATAGGCGGCGAATTGCTCGCCAGCCAGATCAACGGCGAGCCTTGGCCCCTGGAGCGGGACCTGGCCGACGCATTGGATCCGGCGCGTTACCTGCTGCGGGCACTGCGCGCTGCAGCTCAGCGATAGAGCGGCGCAGTGACCTGACGTCCGTTCGCGGTTATCCACCTCGTGCTGTGGATAACCGTATGGGTTACTGACGCACGGCATGTGGACCCATTCTGGGTAACAGCTGGCTGTGAACTTGCGGTCAGAAAGTTGTTCGGCGAAAGCAGTGCGCGCCACACATTTTTTCCGAAGACTTCTCAGTATGGCAAGTAGATGTTTACAAGAGGTTAACTTAGGTTATCCACAGGCAGAGCACCGCGTTGTTAACTGCTACTACGTTTACATATACGGTAAACCTTAAAACCAACACTCGGTCATGCCGAGTTAGACAAATGGGCGATATGTCAGGATCACCTACACAACACAGCCAGGTTTCGTCATGCATCAAGTCAACTAAATTCACTACTCGCTGTTCTTCGTGCGCTGTAAACAATTGGCCATTCCACCCATGCAGTACGGTTTGCTAACCCAGCTGTCGCATGTACTAAGGGTGGTTTGATTACGTGGGAGTCAAGTGAACAAGACCCAGTGCCAATGCATCGAGCAGCTACTCGGGAACAGACGCACATCCGTCAAACTCCTCAAATAGCATCGCGAGTGGCATACATCGGTCAAAATCACCCATCACTCGTGCCTAACCAATGCGTACCACGTTGTTTTTACCGACTCAGGCGTATCGATTTCGTTTGAAATCCACAAAGTTGCTTCGAGATAGCCGGGCTATGGCAAAATCGAGCACTTTCTACTCTGCTCGTATTTGCTCGGGCAGCCAATCCGGCTTATCCGGCATCGCACGGGACACATAGCTACAACGATCTGCGGTGCAACAGCGGACGCGCCCGTCAGGCGACGCAGCCGCCACCTTGACGGAACGTGCCCAACCGGTCGTATCAGGCTGTGGATTGCTTCACGCCGTGGTATTTCGATGCGGTGTTCGCACAGGGTATATCGCCACGCGTGCCGCCCGGCGGCCACGCGCAAACCGGCGACGATCGTAGATAATGAGCCAGCCGCGCCGGTGGTGCGCAACGACTGTCCTCTAGGCAAATACTTTGCAGAAACGCTGGATACTTGACAGGAGAAGGCATCACGATGAAGTCGGCGTTTTCTTTTTTTCCGAGCTGGCCGCTGGTTCCCGACGCGGTTTTCTATGCCGGCCTCATCTTACTGATCGCCGGGTTGTGCGGTGAAGCCTGTTGGCGGGCGTTTCGCTTACCGCGCATTACCGGCTATGCGATCATCGGCCTGGTGGCTTCGGGCACCGGTGCGCATGCGATTGATGCGACATTGGGTTTTTCGACACGCTTGTTAATGGACGTGGCACTCGGCTTATTGCTGTTTGAGCTTGGCAGCCGTGTCGACTTGCGTTGGTTGCGCAAGAATCCATGGCTGATCGTATCGAGCCTGGCCGAGGGGGCGTTGACGTTCATCGCGGTGTTTGGCGCATTGCTGTCGTTGAAGATGCCGGTCGTCGAGGCAACCGTGCTGGCGGCGATCGCGATCGCCACTTCGCCTGCGATGGTAATCCAGTTAAAGACCGAACTGCGTGCACAGGGGCAGGTCACGCAGCGTTTGCTGACCCTCGCGGCACTCAACAGCATGTACGCTGTCGTATTGGTGAAGCTGGTGTCTGGCTGGTTGCACCAGGAGTACTACGGCAACGCGTTCGCCACGATTGTGCAGCCGATTTACTTAATTGTCGGCTCGTCGGTGTTGGCCTATGGGCTTGCGCGCAGTTGTAATTTCCTGTACCGGCGTATCGGTTTGCAAGACGAGCATTCATTTGTCGCGATCTTTGGCCTCGTGCTCCTGGCGATCGCCATCGCGCATCTGTTCAAGTTGTCCACGGTTCTGGCCTTGCTCGCAGCGGGAATCATCTTCAAGAACTTGGATGAGCGCCCGCAGCTGTGGCCTGAGCATTTCGGCAGCGCCGGCTGGCTGCTAACCGTGATCCTGTTTGTGTTGACGCTACTTAGCTTCCAATGGTCGCAGATCGCCATGGGTGGATTGGCCGCGCTTGTGTTAATCGTCGCGCGCTTCGTCGCCAAGCTGGTGGGTGTACTGGCATTTGCTAAGCCCAGCGGTATCGACCTGCGTCAAGGTACTGCGCTGGGCGTGTCGCTTGCGCCGATGTCCGCGCTCGCGTACTTGCTGATGGACGACACCTATGCGTTGTATCCTGACTTCGACCCCGCGTTTCGAGCCGTGCTGATGTGCTCGATTGTCACGCTGCAACTGGCTGCGCCACTGCTCGTGTATTGGGGACTGGCGCGCGCGGGTGAACGGCGTCAATGACAATTGGTGCAGCCGCGATATGCGGCTGCGGCCAGGTGTACAACAAGCGAAGCATCCAGAGGCGTTGATTATGGCACTCGAACCCTTCATCAATTCGGAGCCGTTCACGTTCGGCATCGAGCTAGAGATCCAGGTCGTCAATACGCACGACTATGACCTGACCAAGGCCGCATCCGATCTGATGCGGCTGATCAAGGACCAAAAGGCCCCAGGCGTGGTCACACCCGAGATCACCGAAAGCATGATCGAACTGTCGACCGGCATTTGCCGCTCCCATGCACAGGCGCTGGACGAGCTTCGCGCGCTGCGTGACATGCTGGTTTGCGCGGCCGATCAACTCAATGTCGGGCTATGCGGCGGCGGCACGCATGCATTCCAGCAATGGAACGAGCGGCAGATCTTCGACATGCCGCGGTTCCAGTATCTATCGGAACTGTACGGCTATCTGGCCAAGCAATTCACCGTGTTCGGCCAGCATGTGCACGTCGGCTGCCCGGACGCGGACAGTGCATTGTTCCTATTGCATTCGATGTCGCGGTATATTCCGCATTTCATCGCGTTGTCAGCCTCATCGCCATACGTGCAAGGTGTGGATACGGGATTTCATTCGGCACGGCTAAATTCGGTATTTGCATTTCCGCTCTCGGGCCGCGCGCCGTACGAGCTGACGTGGAAAGGTTTCGAGACGTATTTCTCGAAAATGGTCAGCACCGGCGTGGTGAACAGCATGAAGGATTTCTACTGGGACATCCGGCCGAAGCCCGGCTACGGCACCATTGAGGTACGCGTGATGGATACGCCGCTGTCGATCGATCGGGCTGCGGCGATTGCGTCGTACATCCAGGCGCTCGCACGTTACTTGCTGCTCGAGCGGCCGCTGACGCTGTCCGAGGACGACTATCTCGTCTATACGTTCAACCGTTTTGAGGCATGCCGTTTCGGACTTTCCGGTGTATTTGTCAATCCACAGACCCGTGAGCGGCGCACGATCGGTGAAGATATCCTGGCAACGCTTGCTGCACTAGAGCCGCATGCACGCGCGCTGGGCTCGATCGGCGCGCTGACCGATATCGAGCGAATTGCGCGAGGCGGCGAGAATGATGCGACATGGCTGCGCAATGTCTTCAGCCTGGAACAGTCGTTACCCGAAGTGGTGCGGCAGCAGACGCTACGCTGGCGAGGCTGACACATTGCCGCGTTGCCACTATCGCTGTGCCGGCAATTGTTTCGTAATCCCGGATGTATGGCGTGTGGTGGCCGCGCCCGGATCGACTTATTGAATAACGAATAGCCCCACGGAACCCCAGTAATTTATCGTTGTCCGCCATAATATGTAGGCATCCGGAAAGCTTGGTAAAGGTTCGAAATGTTTGCGCTTAATACGGTAGTGGGCTCGATTCGACATCCTCACCAAGATTATCAGAATTTTCGTATAGAACAATAATAGTCGTTAACAAAGGCGGGCCCACAGCGTGGAAAACTGCAGAAAACACTAGTACATCAATATGTTATGAAAATGATAACAATAGAGATTGCGGCGTTGCTACGTTGGATCGCGATGAACAGAGGTTAGCTTGCCGCTACCGTCGGACACTTATTCAGAATTGATGCACCATGATCGACGCCGTTTTTTCACGGGTTTATCCACCGTTTATGTTTGATTGCGACATGACCTATCATTCAGGATCGCATAGAATGGACACGTCGATCTGGTAACGTGGCCACAGAACATCGTGGTACGAACTTTCATTGTTGGCGTTCTGGCGCATGGCTGCGCGGCGCCAACAGTGAACCGGGCGGCGGGAGCTGCAGTGCATTGCTGCAGGTTCCCATCTTTATAATTATCTTGGATGGATTGCAAAACACGACTATGAGCGAAGGGGTCTACGGCGATAGGGTAACCGGTCGAATTACCCATGGGTTGCTGCGGCTGAGTACGGCAATGCGCAGTCAGGCCTGGGGCTGGGCAGAAGGCGTGGGCCTAACGCCGACCCAGGGAGAAATCCTGGTGTTGTTGATGCAGCGCAAGGGACCGATGCGTCTAGGCGAGATCGCGCGTGAAACGGCATTGACACCGGCCACCACCAGCGATGCAGTCAGTACCTTGGAGAGCAAGGGCTTGGTCGAGAAACGCCGCGCGCTGGACGATGGGCGGGCGCTCGCGGTGCGCCTGAGCGCGCGTGGCAAGACGGCTGCCAAAAAGGCGTTGCAATGGCCCGACTTCATCGGGCATGCACTCAGTGTGCTGCGCACGGAGGAGCAATCGCACTTCTATCGCTCGTTGTTGAAGATGATCTGGCAGATGCAGGAGAAGGACCATATTCCACGTCATCGGATGTGTGTCTCATGTACTCATTTTGTGCCGAGCAAAACGCCGAAGAAGACACCGCACCGGTGCGAGTTGCTCGATCTGTCGATGGGCGACACAGACCTGCGGCTCGATTGTTCGGTCTTTGAAGAAGCCGACGTACCCACACAGAAGAGAACCTGGAAGATCTTCTCGCAAGCTGTCTGAGGGGGAGCGCCGCAACGTCGTCGGCTGCGCGACATGACGCTCGCGAACCGGATCGTCATGTCGCCGATGTGCCGGTATTCAGCGTTGCAGGGCCGGGCCGCAAACTGGCACATGATCAGTTTGGGCCAACTGGCGCTGTCCAGGGCCGGCATACTGGACCATCGAGGCGAGCGCGGTGGAACCGGCTGGCCGTATCACGCCAGCGGACCTCGGATTGTGAGACATGCGCGGTACGGCTCGTCGGTGCGATCCGCGATGCATTCGATGCGTGCCCGCGTTGAACAGCGCAATGGTGTGCGTGTACGATGCGGAGTTTCACAGTTGATTCTTCGGGGAAGGACGATTCGATGAGTTCACGCAGGATCGCCGTACGCCGCTCTGGAGTGCATGGCAAAGGCGTGTTCGCGACCAGCAGGATTGCGCCGGGCGAGCAGCTGATCGAATACAAAGGAGAGCGCATTTCCTGGAAGGAAGCGCTGCGTCGCCATCCGCACGATCCTGAGCAGCCGAACCATACATTTTATTTTGCGCTAGATGATGGCACAGTGATCGATGGTAAGGTTGACGGCAACAGTGCGCGCTGGATCAATCATTCGTGTGCGCCGAACTGCGAAGCGCAGGAGGTCGACGGGCGCGTATTCATCCATGCGATCCGTACGATCGAGCCGGATGAGGAGTTGTTCTACGACTATGGGCTGGTCATCGACGCACGACTGACAAAGAAGCTGAAGAAGGAATATGAATGCCGGTGCGGCGCGAAGAAGTGCCGCGGTACGATGCTCGCAACATCGTCGCCGGTGTCCGGCAGCGGCGGTAAAAAGCCGCGTGCCAGCAGCGGCGACGTGAAGCCGCGCAACAGCAGTCGCCAGCACGGCAATTTGGCCTCGGTGAAGAAAAAGCGCTGAACGCGGCGGGGCCCGTGCCGGCCAGGCCGGGTTGTATTCGTAGGCCGCGCCAGAGTTCAGTGGGCCGGTCCCGGCGGCGGATCATCGTGTCCAGGCTGGCGCAACGACGGCAGCGGCAGGCGCACGATAAATCGTGATCCGCCGCCTGGCGTGTCTTCATAGTGGATCGAGCCACCGTGCAGCGCGATGATGTCCCGCACGATGGCCAGCCCCAGGCCCGCGCCCATCGGCCCTTCGCTGCCGGTCTGCGCATCGCCGCGGAAAAAGCGCTTGAACAGGTCGGCATGCAGCGCCTTTGGCACACCGGGGCCGTTATCCTCGACAACCACTTCCGCCCAGCGGCGCAGGTTGGCGGGCGGCCGGGCTCCGGGGGCGCGCTTGGCTGATTCGACGGCCACAGTCGCGCGATCGTCGGCCGATTCGGCCTCGGAGAGCAGGACATCGACATGGCCGACCGTGACCGTGACGGTGCCGCCGCCGCTGGGCCGCGCCGGTGGTACATATTTGAGCGCGTTATCAATCAAGTTGCCGATGACCTCGCGTAGCAGCACTGGATTACCCCGCACGATCAGCGGTTTGCCATCCAGTGGTGGATCGTAGTGAAAGCCCAGATCCAGCTGCGCGGCCAGCGCACGGGGCACCCATTCCGCGCCGGTGTCGAACGCAAGCTCGGTCAGGTCGATATCGACAAATCGCGCGTTTTGCTCCTCCGGTTCCGCACGGGCTAACGACAACAATTGGTTCGATAGGCGCACTGCGCGGTCTGCCGAGGTGCGCAGCTCGTGTAGCGCAAGCCGCAACGTCGTATTGTCCTTGGCCACGCTGGCCTGTTCGGCATGCAGCTTGACTGCGGTCAACGGCGTGCGCAGTTGGTGCGCGGCATCGGCAATGAACTTGCGCTGTGCGTCTAGCGCCGCTTTTAACCGATCGAGTAACGCGTTCAGTGCACTGGTCAATGGGCGGATTTCCAGTGGCACGTGTGTTTCATCCACGGGCTCCAGCGATCGGTGCGTCTGGCGGTTCAGCGAGTCAGCCAGGTCGGTGAGCGGATTCAATTGCTGGTTGACTACACGCCATACGATTGCCCAGCCGGCGAACAGCAAAATTAGCAGCGGTATCATGATCGCGACGAGGAATTCAGCGGCGATTTGGTAGCCGTGTGTGACGTGCTGGCCCACCTCGATGATGATTGCATCGCCGTTTACCTGTTCGACCCGTACCTGGGCCACCCGCACCAGGCTGTCGCCATAGCGGGCGTCGAACACGTACGCGTAGTGCATGTGGCGCACCCGCGTGCCGTGCAGCGGCAATGCCGGGTCGCCAGCGATCAGCTGATTGCCGCGGCTCACCCGGTAGATTAACTGCTGCACCGGATCGGAAAACATCGCATGCGTGAGCGGCGGCACGGTCCGCGGCGCGTCCGGCCCAGACAGCTCGACCTGCCGTGCAATCGCGCTGGCCAGGTCGATCATCGAACGGTCAACGACTCGCTCGGTGTATTCCCACGCGAGCCAGTACGCGATGAGTCCGCTCATCAACGCTAGCATTGACAACGGCGCCGCCAGCTTGCGCAGCAGGGAGCGGCGTAGACTCTTGGCAGCAATCACGGATTCTGGCGGATTTCCTGAAGCAGGTAGCCGAAGCCGCGCACGGTCACGATTTCAACGCGGCAATGCTCAAGCTTCTTGCGTACGCGGTGCACATAGACCTCGATCGCCGTGTCGCCGAGGTCGCCGCCGAAGTGCGTCAGGTGGTCCTGCAACTGCGCCTTGCTGACCACGCGCCCGTGGCGCAACAGCAGCATCTCAAGCACCGCGAACTCGCGCGGCGACAACTCGAGCGGCTTGTCGTCGTTGAAGATGCGCCGATCGACGCCGGATAGCCTCAGGCCGCCGAGGCTTACCTCCGGACGCGGCATGTCGCCATGCGACCCGCTGCGGCGCATGATCGCACGGATCCGGGCCTCGAGTTCGGCCGGCTCGAACGGTTTGATCATGTAGTCGTCGGCGCCGCTGTTCAAGCCCTGCACGCGGTCGTCCAATTCGTCGCGGGCGGTTAGCACGATGACCGGCGTATGGCGATTCGTCTGCCTGAATCGCGCCAGCAACGTCATGCCGTCGATGCCCGGCAAACCCAAATCGAGAATCACAAGTTCATGCCGGTTCTGTGTCAAGGCCTGTTCCGCAAAAATGCCGTCGTGGACCATGTCCACCGTAAAGCCCGCCTGCTCTAGGCTGCTCTGGATACCCCGTGCGATGGGGCGGTCATCTTCGATCAGGAGAAGTCGCATGAAAGTCGCTCAAGTACAATGGGTTGGACCGCCTGCCGGGGCGACAAGGCCCCGCGTTTTGCACAAGGGCCCGCGATGTCCAATATCTCGATTCACGAACTGGAAGCTGCAATCAACTACTGGCGTGCTCGCTCGCCGTCCACCGGTGATGAATTGCGCCTGGGCAACGAGGCGAGCGCGTTATCGAAACCTTATGCGCTTTTGATTGTAACGCGTCAGCACGCCATTCCGGAGGACGCGCTAGACCCCGTGGCGCGCGAGGCGTGGCAGGCTTACATACGGTTGAACGGGCGCTGACATTTGTGAAAGGCAGCGCCCGCGCGAGCCTTTAACAGCATGACGCGCCGACGATCGAATCGATGAAGCCGGCCAGCTCGACGTCACGCGTGGTGATGCCGCCTGCCTCGTGCGTGGCCAGTGTGATCTCGACCCGATTGTAGACATTGAACCATTCCGGATGATGGTTCATTTCCTGCGCCTTGATCGCCACACGAGTCATGAAGCCGAACGCCGCGTTGAAGTCGGCGAACTGCAACTTGCGCTGAATCGCGTCACGGCCGCTGACCGGCTGCCATGCGGGCAATGTCGAGCCGAGCTTCGAGCGCTCGTCGGCGCTGAGTTTCTGGATCATGTCGTCACTTGTTTCTGCAGCAGGTCAACATAGGCATGCGGCACGAGGTCTGTGTCGGATACACCCAGCTTGCCGAAGATATCGAGTGCTTCAGCTTCGCCACCCGCCTCCTCGTCATCCTGTGCGAGCACGACTTCAAGTTCGACGAAATCACCTAGGCCGTCGACACGATCCAGATGGATCCGGGTGCGGCCGGCCAGGTAGACGGTGCGCTCCTTTGTGACGATGCCGCTCGTGCCCAGTGCCGCAGCTAGGAGCGCATGCGTGGCGTGCGGATTCGCGACCGGACAGCGCTGGTAGAACGACACCTTTGGACCATCGCGGTCATCGCGTTGGTAGAAGATCAACTCGGCTGGCGTGCCATCCTCGAACTGCCGTAGTTTCAGCCTGCCGCGCGGCACATCGTAGAAGTGATCCTGCTGGCGGTACACTAACGGGGCGTCGCCGTTGGCGAGCGCCGCCGCGCGCTCGCGCAGCGCGTCGATGTTCGGAATCCGGGCCTTCATTTCGATGTTACGTGCCATTGATCTCTCCACGACGATGGGTGCGGTAAATGGCCGAACGGCGCTTGCCGCGCGGCTGCTCATGCAGCTTAGCGTATCATCGTGTCATTGTGCCCATTGTTGTTCGACTAGTCGCAGCGCAGCAGCAATCGCTGGCTCGTGGTGGCGCCGGCGAGTATGACTACATCATTGTGGGGGCGGGCACGCCATGCTGCATGCTGGCGAACCGGTTCTCGGTGGATCCGGGCATCCGGGCCGGGGGTCGAGCAGATGATCCAGACATGACATGTTTTCAAGCGAAGACAAGATTTCAGAAGAGTCGCTGGCGATTGCCATGCGAATTCATGATTTACTGAACCGCCATGGTGTTGGCAAACGCCAACATGCGGCGGAGGTACAGCGCATCCTTGGGCTAAGTTATTCGCAGGCTCACCGGAAGATGAAGGGCGCCAATCCGTGGACCATTGCGCAGGTCAAGGCTGTGGCGCAAGCGTATGGTGAATCTGCGGCGATGCTGCTCGATGGGCTGGACTCAGGCGAGCCGGTTGGGGCGCTGGCCGCGAAGATGCAAGAAGCGGTGTTTTATGTGGGAGAT
>NZ_JAHLKN010000002.1:0-103334 GCF_021498065.1 Mycetohabitans sp. B3
TCAGTCGCGTCACGGCGACGCACCCATTTTGCTGCTCACGGGCAAGCTGGTGACAGGCGAGGCGAACGAGGATGAGGTGGCGCGGGTTATTCAGCAATACGACGTGAAACCCTTTGAAAAGCCGGCGCGACTGAATTGGGTGGCCGTGGAACTGGCGCGTCGGCTCAAGGTGGGGGGCCATCCATAACAAACGAGCCGCTGCGCAACAAACAGTGCCGGGGGAAAACCGCTTGCCGTGCAACACGGCAAGCGGCAGCGACGCCGCACGGAAATGGCGCGGCGATGAATTCGACCCGCACCTGGGGCACGGTTCCATTCATGCACTGATCGGACCCAACGGCACCGGCAAGACCACTTGTTTCAACGCTAACCCAATTTCGCTGGAAAGGGTGCATGGGAGCTTGCCTGTGCACGCCGCCCATCGCGGGCGACAGAGGGCACAGAGGACGTCTGCGTGGCTGTACCGTGCGTTGCGACTGCAACAGCGGTGTGGCGTATCACGGCGATGCAATGGGGGCACCTATTTCGAGCGTCATGCACCACTAGGGTAAATGCTAGTTGTTACTGGGGAAGTGATTGTTTAATCTTCAAACCGTTCGACGCACCGCATTGCAGGTGGAGAATGAGGAGACAAGTGGCGTAAAGCGCCCAAAAACGAAAGCGCTGTTGGATAAGTGTCCAACAGCGCTTTTTATTTGCACCGTCTATTAATATTTATTAGACAATTGCGCGGTCGCCGATTGTATGTCAGCCACGATTCAAGAGGCCGTGTCACGCGGTGTGACTGTTGCGTGTGCCGGGCGCGGTCACCATCATGATGACTGTTACGATCGTGCCCGGACTGCGCCTACCCTGCGCCGGCGGCCGCACCTGTCGTCACGATCGCGCTTGCCGCAGCCGCGCTGCACTGCCGCACTCGCTATGCAAAATTACATAACCGGCCGGTTGGGTATAGCGAGCCTGACGTGGACCAACTCGATTGTTTGATGCGCGGCAGCGGCGTGCGGGCGAAGCCGGTGTACGTTCGATCACTGTGCACGATGCGGTATTAGCGTAACGGGCGTATGGAGAATCGCGAAATGGAGGAAAGCGTGAGATCTGTTCGACTTAAAGGCGTGCACCGATTCGCCGTCTTTTCTGCGTCGTCGACGGACGATGCAATGTATGCGCAACATGCCCATTCGCCTGCTGAGTGTCGGGGAAACGACGCGCGGTTTTTCCGAAATAATATTAATAATTTAAATAAATAGCCAATCAACGGCATATGCGCGCGCATACGGAGCCGCGACTTTGCCGCTATAGGCCTATGCGACTGCGTTCCTGGCTATCCGCTATGGGATCTCGCCATGGATCGGCTTGGTGGCGGCGTCGCCATCACGGCGCTGGCCGCGCTGGCGATCGGCGCCCTCATGATGCGGATGTCCGGGCACTTCCTGCCGCTGAGTACGATTGCTTGGGGCCTTTCGCTGTTCTGCCTGCTCGGCAATATGGAATTGCTGGTCAAGTACGACGGGATCAACGGTATCCCGGCGCTCGAGTTGTTCGGTTGGATACTGGATAGTGGCCGCAGCATCTACTACCTGATTTGGCGACCATCTGCATGGAACGACCGGCGTATGGCGCAGTATCACGAAAATTGAAACGCGCGGACGAGATGCGCTTGCGGGGTGAAGCGGCGATGCATATCAAGCGCGTGGGGCTGAAGAAGCAGATGTATGACGAAGCTGGCAGCCTCGCCCTGGCCAAAAACGGATTTTGAAAATTGCCGGCGCGTTGTGCTACAACCTAATGCGGCTGCTGGACGAGCCGGCAGCCGGGCTTGCAATATCAGAAAAAAACAGTAGTTTGCCGAGTTATTGCGTCGCCTCAAGACTGAAGACGTGAGCGTGTTACTGGTCGAGCACGGCATGGATTGCGTGATGAACTTGACCGACCATTGGGTCATCATGGAATTCGGGACGAAGATCGCAGTGGGATTGCCCAGCGAAGTGCAAGCGGACCCCGTAGTGCTCGAAGCGTATTTGGGGATAGAGTCCGAAGGCCACCGGTAACAATCCGGATAAAACCATCCTCGACGTGTCGCATTTGACGTGCACTATGCAAGATCGACGCGCTGCGCGATACGTACATCAAGGTGGGCGCGGGGCAGAACGTTACGGTCATCGGGCGGATGGCGCGGGCAAGTCCACGTTGCTAACGCGATCATGGGATCGTTGCCAAAAACGGGCCACGCTCAGGGCTTGATTCGCTACCTGGGCGAAGACGTCAACGGCATCGAGGTGGAGCGCCGCGTTGCGCGTAGCACGTGTTTGGTGCTGGAAAAGCGCGAGTTGTTTGTGTTGATGACGGACGAGGGTAACCTGTTGCTTGTGCCTATCGACGCAAGCGTGCCGGAGACGCCACTACCTGGATCAGACCGAGCCGGTTTTCAGCTTGTTCTTCCGGCTCAAGGAGCGGCGCAAGCAAGCCGCGGGCACGCTGTCCGGCGGGGGAGCGACAAATGTTGGCAGTGAGCCCGCGCGTTGATGGGCAAGCCCGATCTGTTGATGCTCGACGAGCCTAGCCTAGGATTGGCGCCGCTGATCACGAAGGAGTCTTGCATATCATCGCGAACCTGCGCAGGACCGGCGTGGCGACGTTGTTGATTGAGCAGAACGTGCACGCCGCGTTGCAGACGCCCGACTACGACTACATGATAGAGACTGGCGACTTGGTGTGGGAAGGCCCTGCGGTATCGCGTGCGTTGAATCCACGCATGATTGCGACCTACTTGGACCCTGCCAAGGAGACCGCAGCGTAGCGTTTCTTCGCGACCGGCTTCGCGGCTAGGGCCGGTGCGGTGGGGACGCAGAGAAGGGGATACGGGCTAACAAGGTCGCCGGAGTCGTCCGGTGGCTTTGTCGTTTTCGGCGCAAACCCTTGGGGCGCAATGCTGTGGGCATCCAGTCAGCGCCGCTTCGCCCAGGGTGGGGCGATAATTCATAGTTGTTTCACGTGAAACACGACGCTTTTTTCACGCATAGGTCGTGCGGGTTAATTCACTAGCGTGGCTGAGCCGCTATAATTCGCTGATTCCCTTATCTCTTTGCAGGGGCGCGCACGGTTGTTCGGCGCGTCATCATCATGCTTTACCCCACCGAATTTGATGTCATTGTGGTTGGCGGCGGACATGCCGGCACCGAAGCCGCGCTTGCTTCCGCCCGGATGGGCGCGAAGACGTTGCTGCTGACCCATAACATCGAGACGCTTGGCCAGATGAGTTGCAATCCCTCGATTGGGGGTATTGGGAAAGGACATCTGGTTAAGGAGGTCGATGCTTTAGGTGGAGCAATGGCGGCTGCCACCGATGAAGCCGGAATCCAATTCCGTATTCTCAATTCGTCCAAAGGCCCCGCCGTTCGAGCGACTCGCGCACAAGCCGACCGTATCTTGTACAAGGCGGCGATTCGACGCCGTTTGGAAAGTCAACCGAACCTGTGGTTGTTCCAGCAATCCGTCGACGACTTGATTATCGAAGGCGACTGTGTAGCAGGTGCTGTCACGCAGGTCGGCATTCGCTTCCGTTCTCGTGCGGTTGTCTTGACCGCGGGCACCTTTCTGGACGGCAAAATCCATGTCGGCCTGAACAACTATACGGGCGGTCGCGCCGGCGATCCGGCCGCGGTGTCGCTGTCAGCGCGCCTGAAGGAACTGAAGCTACCACAGGGACGATTGAAGACCGGCACACCGCCCCGGATCGATGGCCGATCCATCGATTTCTCGAAGCTGGAAGAGCAGCCGGGTGATTTGGATCCAATCCCGGTATTCTCGTTTCTAGGTCGCGTCGATCAGCACCCGCGGCAAGTGCCGTGCTGGGTGACGCATACGAACGCGCGGACGCACGAGATCATCCGTAATGGTCTGGATCGCTCACCGATGTACGCTGGCGTGATCGAAGGTGTAGGCCCCCGCTATTGCCCCTCGATCGAGGACAAAATTCATCGATTTGCCACCAAGGACTCCCATCAAATTTTTTTGGAGCCGGAAGGGCTGACGACGAACGAGTTCTATCCGAATGGTGTCTCGACCAGCTTGCCGTTCGACGTGCAACTGGACCTGATTCGTTCGATGAAAGGTCTCGAGCACGCTCATATCCTGCGACCGGGCTATGCAATCGAATATGATTATTTCGATCCGCGGGCACTGAAGGCATCGCTGGAGACGAAGGCGATCACAGGATTGTTTTTTGCCGGACAAATTAACGGAACGACCGGGTATGAAGAAGCCGCCGCTCAGGGGCTACTGGCGGGCATCAATGCAGGGCGCTTTGTGCAACAGCGCGATGCATGGGTGCCCCGTCGCGACCAGGCGTACTTGGGTGTGCTCGTCGACGATCTTGTGACGCGGGGCGTCTCCGAGCCTTACCGCATGTTCACCAGCCGGGCTGAATACCGGTTGAGCCTGCGCGAAGACAACGCCGATATGCGGCTGACGGAAATCGGCCGGGAATTGGGTGTCGTCGACGACACGCGGTGGGAGGCATTCTCGCGTAAACGCGATGCTGTTTCACGTGAAACAGCCCGTTTGAAGTCGATATGGGTCAATCCTAAGACGTTGCCACAGGAGGACGCGATTGCGTTGCTGGGCAAGCCGATCGACCATGAATACAGCCTGGCGGATTTGTTGCGTCGTCCTGGAGTAGGCTACGACGGCTTGATGGCACTGCAGGCCAGCCGCTATGCGCCACCCGACGTATTGGTCGACGATCCGGGGCTACTCGAGCAGGTCAAGTACCAGATCGAGATCGGGATCAAGTATCAAGGCTATATCGAGCGACAAGCAGGCGAAATCGAGCGAAACGAAGCGCATGAGAACACCCGGCTGCCGGCGAACTTGGATTACGCGCAGGTCCGCGGGTTGTCGTTCGAGGTCCGCCAAAAGCTGAATCATCATCGTCCTGAAACTATCGGCCAAGCCTCACGGATTTCCGGCGTGACACCCGCGGCCATTTCGCTGTTGATGGTTCATCTGAAGAAAGGTCTGGGTCGCTCGACACCGAAAAAAAGCGCGGTGGCGGCGAATACCCCTCTCACTGAATCGGAAGCCGTCGATGCCACAACGGGCGCTTCCTCCACTCGGTCTACCGCGCAATGATCCGTACCGGGAATGGAGCAGTTCGCAACACGCCCGAAGACTTCGCGGCGCAACGGCCCGAGCTTGAGCGATTGTTGCGTAGTGGTGCCACTGAGCTGGGCGTTCCGCTGTCGGAAGGGCAGATCGGCGGATTGTTGGACTATGTCGGCTTGTTGGCGAAATGGAATGCGGTCTACAACCTGACGGCGATCCGCGAGCCGCGCCAAATGGTGATCCAGCACCTGCTCGATTCGCTGGCGATCGTGCCGCATATCGCGTCCCGTTCGCCAGCGTCGTTGCTTGATGTCGGTTCGGGCGGTGGTCTGCCTGGGATCGTGATCGCGCTCGCTATGCCGTTCTGCGACGTAGTGACCAACGATATCGTGCACAAGAAAACCGCATTTCAGCAGCAAGCCAAGGGATGCTTGCGCTTGCCGAACCTGTCTATCGTGACCGGCCGCGTGCAGACGTTGCGTGCTGAGACTGACGTACCGGGTCGATTCAATGCGATCGTATCGCGCGCGTTCGCGGAGTTGGCCGATTTTGTTACGCTCGCTCGGCATTTGGTCACGCCAGGCGGCGCGTTGTGGGCCATGAAGGGCGTTCGTCCGGATGAGGAGATCGCTCGGTTGCCGGCCGGCGCGATAGTGCGCCAGGTCATTCGTCTGACTGTTCCGTCGCTCGATGCCGAGCGTCATCTTGTTGAAATAGCTGTGGAGCCTGAATGAGCGATGCTGACAACACCCTGGCCGAGTCGCGCGTGGTGAACGCGACCAGTCCCGCAGGCCAGCAAGCCGTGGCCAAAATCTTTTGTATCGCGAACCAGAAGGGCGGAGTTGGCAAGACTACGACGTCGGTTAACCTCGCCGCGAGCCTGGTGATGCAGGGACAGCGCGTGTTGCTGATCGATCTCGATCCACAAGGCAACGCGACGATGGGCAGTGGCGTGGACAAGGCCAATTGCGATAACACTGTCTATGAGGTACTGGTCGACGGCGTGGCGATCGCCGATGCCTGCACCCGCGCGCCGACGTCGGGATACGACGTGTTACCGGCAAATCGTGAGCTTGCGGGCGCCGAAGTCGAACTCGTGAGCGCGCCGCAACGCGAGCGACGACTCAAGGACGCGCTAGCTAAGGTCGCCGATGCTTACGACTTCGTGCTGATCGACTGCCCGCCGGCATTATCGTTGCTGACTCTGAATGGTTTGTGCGCAGCACATGGTGTAATCATCCCGATGCAGTGCGAGTACTTCGCGCTCGAGGGATTGTCCGACCTGGTCAATACCATCAAGCAGATTCACGCGAACCTGAATCGCGAGTTGACCGTGATTGGCCTGCTGCGGGTCATGTTCGATCCACGAATCACGCTGCAACAGCAGGTATCAGACCAATTGAAGCAGCATTTTGGCGACAAGGTATTCAATGCGGTGATTCCGCGCAATGTCCGGTTGGCCGAGGCGCCTAGCTATGGGATGCCGGGCATCGTATTCGATGGTGCGTCACGGGGCGCCCAGGCATACCTGCAATTCGGTGCAGAAATGATTGAGCGCGTGCGTGCGCTATAGGGCCTGTTTGCGCATGGACAGGTCGGGTGAAACAGGCGTCGCGGCGAAGCCGTGTCGTGAGGGACGATGATGAACGCAGCAGCAGTCAAGAAGAAGGGATTGGGCCGGGGCCTCGATGCACTGCTTGGGGGCAGTGCCGACATTACCGAGGCCGTCAAGCAGCAGGGCTTGCCGAGCGTGCTGCCGCTGGACCGGCTGCAACCCGGCAAATACCAGCCGCGCACGCAGATGGACGAAGGTGCATTACAGGAGCTTGCTGCGAGCATCCGCGCGCAGGGGTTGATGCAGCCAATTCTGGTGCGACCGGTGGCGGCGCAGCGCTACGAGATCATTGCCGGGGAGCGGCGCTTTCGCGCGGCACGGCTCGCTGGCCTCGACGAGGTGCCGGTGCTGGTCAAGCAGGTCGCGGACGAAGCGGCGGCCGCGATGGCGCTGATCGAGAATATTCAGCGCGAGGATCTTAATCCGCTCGAGGAGGCGCAGGGCATCCAGCGACTGCTCGACGAATTCAAGTTCACGCACGAGCAAGCAGCCGAGTCGCTCGGACGTTCGCGTAGCGCGGTGTCGAACCTGCTGCGGCTGCTCAATCTGGCACAGCCGGTTCAGACCATGCTGCTGGCGGGCGATCTCGACATGGGACATGCCCGGGCACTGTTGGCAGTGGATGGTGCGACTCAGATTACGTTGGCGAACCAGGTGGTCAACCACCGATTGTCGGTCCGTGAAACGGAGAAGCTGGTTGCGGCCACCGCCAAGGAGACACCGCCATCGGCCAAGCGGGCGAGCCAGGAGCGCAGCCGTGACATCATGCGGCTCGAAGAGGAGGTGTCTGACCTGGTCGCGGCCACGGTCAGGATTAAGATGGGCCGACGTGGCCGTGGGCAGCTGACAATCGACTTTGGCAGCCTCGATGCATTGGATGGCATCCTGGCACGCCTGCGTCGCGACGCGACTGCGTGAAGCTGCCTCACCAGGAGTCGTCGCGCCTCGTGCAACGCGAGCAGGGCGCTGGTTCCGCGCAGCCCGACGCTGTGCTACGCAGCACGGGCGCCGCCTATCGCCGGATCCGTCGCGTCATCGTGGCAGTGCGTCGCGGGTTTGCTAAGGAGCCCATACTGACGACGCTGGTCGCTGCGTTCGTACTATTGCAGTGCGTTCACCCGCAGCCCTGGCGCACCATGCCGGCCCAAGTCGACTGGCAAACCGTGATGACGCTGGCCGGTCTGCTGATGCTGGCCAAAGCGGTCGAATATTCAGGATTTCTGACATGGGCGTCGCATCGCCTGGTGCGTCGTATCCATAGTGAACGTGGCCTCGCGTTGTGGCTCGTGCTGCTCGCCGCCGGCTTGTCAACGCTGCTCACCAATGACGTTGCGTTATTTGTGGTTGTTCCTTTGATGCTGTCGCTGCATGCGCTCGTGCCGCTGCCCGTCGGCCGCCTGGTGGTCCTCGTGGCTTTGGCGGTCAATGCCGGCTCCATCCTGACGCCGTTCGGCAATCCGCAGAACCTGTTCCTGTGGCAGCGCAGCGGCGAGTCGTTCCTCGCGTTCATCGTCGCGCTTGCGCCGCTGTGCGCCGCGCTGATGGCCGTGCTGGTGGCATTGACGCTGGTGACCTGCCGCTCGCGGCCATTGGTCCTGTCGCGTGATCCATTGCCGGGCATGCTTGATTGGCCGTTGTTCTGCGCCGCCGCGGTCTCGTTTGCCGGCTTCGTGGCGCTGGCCGACGCACATCATGCCGGAATCGGTCTTGCGTTGGTGGCACTGGGCTTGGGGGCGTGGCGGCGCGACATCGTGATGCGCATCGACTGGCTGTTGCTACTGATCTTCGTGCTGATGTTCGTCGTGCTGCGCAGTGCCGCGTCGTTGCCGACCGTGCACCAGCTGCTAGCGGGCGCTGATCTCACGCGGCCGGGGCCAGCTTACCTTGCCGGCGCACTGGTGTCGCAGCTCGTTAGCAATGTGCCGGCTGCGATCATGCTCGCCGAGTTCTCGCAGAATTGGCGCGCGCTCGCATTCGGCGTCAGCGTTGGCGGCTTTGGCATCGCGATCGGTTCGCTGGCGAACCTCGTTGCGATGCGTTTGGTCGGTGCGCATGGCTGCTGGTGGCGCTTTCACGCGATTTCGCTGCCATTTTACGTGCTTGCGTTGCTGTTGGGCGGAGTATTGTTATAGCGCAGGCATGCCCCATGACGCCTGTCCGCGTTAGCGTGCAGTAAGGAAAAACCTGCGGCAAACGATGCAGTGCATCGCTGCACGCCAGGCCGGATGCGCGTGTGCCGGCGGCAATAAAGCCTTGAATACGCTGCAACAATCGCTTACAATCGCCCGGATTTATCAGCTTGCCTACCCTGAAAGGCGCGCGTAAGCGTGGTGGGGCTGCAGAGGATTTGTGATGACAACCGGCGTACCGGAAAACGAGCGTGATCCGGCCGTTGCGTCGGGTTCGACGCCATCGCCTTGCAAGCCATCAAACCGGCCCGCCACTGCGCGCAACGATCGGGACGACGAGCTGGAAGATAACGACATCGTTCCGCTCACCCGGGGCGAAGCCGAACGTATGTTCGGGCCGCAGGTGAGCCGTCCATCGCGTGTCACGCCGACAAAGGTCGTGGCAGCGCAAATGGTTGTATCCCTGGCAGCGGCGCTCGCGTGGTGGCTGTTTTCAAAGTCGCCGGGTCATGCTGCGCTGTCCGCGGTGTTGGGCGGGGCGATATGCTGGGTGCCGAGTGCGTTGTTCGCGGCACGCCTGAGGAGAAAGGGCAGCACCGAGAGCATTCTTGCCTGGGTGCTGGGCGAGGCGGTCAAGATCGCATCGACGGTCGCGATGTTTGTTGCGACCGCGATGCTGTATCGGAACGTCCACTGGCTGGCGCTGCTTGTCACCTACCTCATTGCGCTGAAAACGTACTGGCTCGCGCTGGCATGGCGCTGAGCGGTGCGGTACCCGACGAAGCAGGTTTTCGATTTATTGGATTGACACGTCATGGCCGCTAGCGCAGGAACGCATCTGGATCCGTCCGAGTATATCCAGCACCACTTACAGAATTTCGCGACGAAGCACCAGACTTCGATCGTTGACTTTTCGATCATCAACCTCGACACGTTGTTCTGGTCGATTGCGATGGGATTTGTCACGATCGTGATATTGGCGATGGCTGCGCGCGCCGCGACACCAGGTGTTCCGGGCCGTTTCCAATGCGCGATCGAAATGCTGGTCGAGATGGTCGAGGACCAGTCCAAGGCAATCGTCCATGGCAATCGTCGCTTTATCGCCCCGCTGGCGTTGACCGTGTTTGTCTGGGTTGCGTTGATGAATTCGCTGGACTTTATTCCGGTCGACCTGCCGGGCCGCATCATCGAATGGATCGGCCTGTCGAACACGATTTCACATCATCGGCTCGTGCCGACCGCCGACTTGAACGGCACGCTGGGTATCGCGCTCGGCGTGCTCGTGCTGATGTTGTATTACAACGTGAAGATCAAGGGGCCCGGCGGTTTTGTACGTGAGCTAGTGTCGGCGCCATTCGGCTCGAACCCGTTGCTTTGGTTGCCGAACCTGTTGCTTAACCTCATCGAGTTTCTCGCGAAGACCGTTTCGCTCGGCATGCGGTTGTTTGGGAACATGTACGCAGGCGAACTGCTGTTCTTGCTGATCGCGCTGCTAGGCAGTATCTGGAGCTTTGGTGCGGACACCACGGTGCTCGGCTTTGTCGGTCACGTGCTGGCTGGCAGCATCTGGGCGATTTTCCACATCCTGATCGTGCTGTTACAAGCCTTCATTTTCATGATGCTGACGTTGGTTTACCTCGGCCAGGCACATGACGCCCACTAAAGCGCCCCCGGCCTAACAAGTTCAGATTTTCAGTTCTCAAGTCTTTTAAAAAGGAGTGATCATGCAAGCTTTCATCGCCAACATCCAAGGTCTGACCGCCATCGGTATCGGCATCATCATTGGCCTGGGTGCGATCGGTGCCTGCCTCGGTATCGCGTTGATGGGTGGCAAGTACATCGAAGCGTGCGCGCGCCAGCCGGAATTGATGAACCCGCTGCAGACCAAAATGTTCCTGCTTGCAGGTCTGATCGACGCGGCGTTCCTGATCGGTGTCGGTGTGGCCATGCTGTTTGCGTTTGCGAACCCACTGCTGTCCAAGCTCGCTGGCTAAGGTTTTCGGTTACCACGCGCCGCATGATGCGCGGCGTATTGAAGAAACGGGCGCGAGCTTCGCTAGATCCTGCGAACGCGCCCGCTTTCCATTCCGGCAAAGCTATCGTTAAGGAAACACCGTGAATCTGAACGCAACTTTGATTGCGCAAATGGTCGTGTTCCTGGTCCTCGCGTGGTTCACGATGAAGTTCGTGTGGCCACCGCTGATCAGCGCGCTCGACGAACGTGCGAAGAAGATCGCCGATGGGCTGGCCGCCGCCGACAAGGGCAAGACGGAACTTGAGGCGGCACACAAGCGGATCGACCAGGAGTTGGCGAATGCGCGCAACGAAGGGCAGCAGCGCATCGCGGAGGCGGAAAAGCGCGCGCAGCTCATGGCCGACGAGGTCAAACGCAACGCCCAAGCTGAAGCGGCGCGGATCATCGCGCAAGCGAAGGCCGAAGCCGAGCAACAAGTGGTCAAGGTCCGCGACGCGTTGCGCGGCGATGTAGCCGCATTGGCGGTCAAGGGTGCTGAGCAGATCTTAAGGCGCGAAATCGACCAGAACGCGCACGCCGAACTGCTGAACCAACTGAAAGCCGAGCTCTGATCATGGCCGAACTAGCAACCATCGCCCGTCCGTACGCCGAGGCGCTGTTTGGCGTAGCGTCGACCGATCGAGCCGCCGATCTGGCCGCCTGGTCTGCACTGGTGCAGGAGTTGGCGCAGGTTGCGCGTCTTCCCGAGGTGCTGTCGATTGTATCGAGCCCGAAGGTGGGCCGCCAGCAAGTCGTCGACGTGCTACTTGCCGCGCTGAAGTCGCCGGCAAAGGACTCGTCTGCCGCGAAGAACTTTGTGCAGTTGCTGGTGGAAAACCACCGGGTTCAGTTGCTGCCCGAAATCGCTGCCCAGTTCGATGCATTGAAGAATGCACACGAAGGTGCGGCCGACGTGACCATCGAGAGTGCGTTTGCGCTGGACGGGCAGTCGCTTGCCGATCTGGTCGCGGCGCTTGAGCGCAAGTTCCAGCGCAAGCTGAAGCCGGCGGTAAAGCTCGAGCCTGCACTGATCGGCGGCGTGCGGGTGACGGTCGGTGACGAAGTGCTCGATACCTCGGTCCGCGCGCGGCTCGCGGCGATGCAAACGGCGTTGACCGCATAACCGAATTGCGATCCGCCAGCGTCAAGCCAACGCGACGCGCAACAGAATTGAACATCAGGAGCGATTATGCAACTCAACCCCTCTGAAATCAGCGAGCTGATCAAGAGCCGGATCCAGGGACTGGAGGCCGACGCTGACGTCCGCAATCAGGGAACTGTGGTCTCCGTGACCGACGGTATCGTCCGCATCCACGGTCTGTCGGATGTGATGCAAGGCGAAATGCTGGAGTTTCCGGGCAACACGTTCGGCTTGGCGCTGAATCTGGAGCGCGACTCGGTCGGCGCGGTGATTCTCGGTGAATTCGAGCACATCTGCGAAGGCGACACGGTCAAGACGACGGGCCGCATCCTTGAGGTGCCGGTCGGTCCGGAACTGATCGGCCGCGTCGTCGATGCGCTGGGCAACCCAATCGATGGCAAGGGTCCGATCAACGCGAAGACCACCGATGCGATCGAAAAGATCGCGCCGGGCGTGATCTGGCGTAAGTCGGTGTCCGAGCCGGTGCAGACCGGCTTAAAGTCGATCGATTCGATGGTGCCCATCGGCCGTGGCCAGCGCGAGCTGATCATCGGCGACCGCCAGACCGGCAAGACCGCCGTGGCCGTTGACGCGATCATCAACCAAAAGGGCAAGAACCTGACGTGTATTTACGTCGCGATCGGCCAGAAAGCGTCGTCGATCATGAACGTCGTGCGCAAGCTCGAAGAGCATGGCGCGATGGACTACACAATCGTCGTGGCCGCCTCGGCATCCGACTCCGCCGCGATGCAATTCATCGCGCCGTACGCCGGCTGCACGATGGGCGAATACTTCCGCGATCGCGGCCAGGACGCGCTGATTATCTATGATGACCTGACCAAGCAAGCGTGGGCGTACCGCCAGATCTCGCTCCTGCTGCGTCGTCCGCCAGGCCGCGAAGCGTATCCTGGCGACGTGTTCTATCTGCACTCGCGTCTGCTTGAGCGGGCGGCCCGCGTGTCCGAAGAATATGTCGAGAAGTTGACGAACGGCGAAGTGAAGGGCAAGAGCGGCTCGCTGACCGCGCTGCCGGTGATCGAGACGCAGGCCGGTGACGTGACTGCGTTCGTGCCGACCAACGTCATCTCGATTACCGACGGCCAGATCTTCTTGGAAACCGATTTGTTCAATGCCGGTATTCGTCCCGCGATCAACGCCGGTATCTCGGTGTCACGCGTTGGTGGCGCGGCACAGACGAAGGTGATCAAGAAGCTGTCCGGCGGCATCCGTACTGACTTGGCACAGTACCGCGAGCTTGCGGCGTTCGCACAGTTTGCATCGGACCTGGACGAAGCGACCCGTAAGCAACTCGAGCGTGGCCGTCGCGTGACGGAACTGCTCAAGCAGCCGCAGTATCAGCCGCTACAGGTTTGGGAGCTGGCGGTCGCGCTGTTCGCCGCGAACAACGGCTACCTAGACGACCTGGAAGTGAAGCACGTGCTGCCGTTCGAAAAGGGCCTGGGCGAGTTTCTAAAAACCAGTCATGCCGCGCTGATTAAGCGTATCGAAGACAACAAGGACTTAGCGAAGGACGATGAAGCTGCGTTGCATGCGGCGATCAAGGACTTCAAAAAGTCCGGCGCTTACTGATCTCGGGAATGCGGACAGAATGCGGCCTGCATCGTGCGCCGTCACGACGGGCCGCGCCGCTTCGGACAAGGAGTAAGCAATGGCTGGCATGAAGGAAATCCGCGGCAAGATCAAGAGCGTGCAGAACACGCGCAAGATCACCAAGGCGATGGAAATGGTGGCCGCGTCGAAGATGCGACGCGCGCAGGAACGCATGCGGGCGGCTCGTCCGTACGCCGACAAGGTTCGCGATATTGCCGCGCATATGAGCGAGGCGAATCCGGAGTATCGTCATCCGTTCATGGTGAAGAACGTCAGCGCGAAGACGGCGGGCGTCATCGTGGTGACCACCGACAAGGGCTTGTGCGGCGGCATGAACACGAACGTGCTGCGTGCGCTGGTGCAGAAGTTCAAGGACCTCGACGCACAGGGTATCAAGACCGAGTCAACCGCAATCGGCGGCAAGGGCCTTGCCTTTTTGAACCGCTTCGGCGGCAAGGTCGTGTCGCAGGTCACGCATCTGGGTGATACCCCGCATTTGGAGAAGTTGATCGGCGCGATCAAGGTCCAGCTCGACCGGTATTCGCAAGGCGAGTTGTCGGCGGTGTACCTGGCTTACACACGTTTCGTCAATACGATGAAGCAGGAGCCGGTGATCGAGCAACTGCTGCCGTTGACCGACGAACGTTTCGATAAACGCGCAGAGGAGGGCCCGACGCCGAAGTCGTCGTGGGACTACCTCTACGAGCCCGATGCGCAGGCGGTGGTCGATGACCTGCTGGTGCGCTATGTGGAAGCGCTGGTGTACCAAGCTGTGGCCGAAAACATGGCGTCCGAGCAATCGGCACGGATGGTGGCGATGAAGGCGGCATCCGACAACGCGAAGACGGTGATCAACGACCTGCAGCTCGTCTACAACAAGAGCCGTCAGGCAGCGATCACGAAGGAACTGTCGGAGATCGTCGGCGGTGCGGCGGCGGTCTGAGCCACGCCTGGACAAAGCTCGGAACCACGCGCTGCGCGCGGGGAAAGAATCAAGTATCTAAAGGAAATGCGATGAGTACTACTGCTTTGGTAGAAGGCAAGATCGTACAGTGCATCGGCGCCGTTATCGACGTGGAGTTCCCGCGCGAGCAGATGCCGAAGATCTACGACGCACTGATTCTGGAAGGCAGCGATCTGACGCTCGAAGTCCAGCAGCAACTCGGCGACGGCGTCGTGCGTACGATCTGTTTGGGATCGTCCGAAGGCTTGCGCCGTGGGCTGACGGTAAAGAACACGGGCAACCCGATTACCGTGCCAGTCGGCACGCCGACGCTCGGCCGGATTATGGACGTGCTCGGCCGGCCGATCGATGAAGCGGGCCCGATCTCGCACGAGAACACGCGCTCGATCCATCAGAAGGCCCCGGCATTCGACGAACTGTCGCCATCGACGGAGCTGCTTGAAACGGGCATCAAGGTGATCGACCTGATTTGCCCGTTCGCAAAGGGCGGGAAGGTGGGTCTGTTCGGCGGCGCCGGCGTGGGCAAGACTGTGAACATGATGGAGTTAATCAACAACATCGCGAAGGAGCACGGCGGTTACTCCGTGTTTGCCGGTGTCGGTGAGCGGACCCGCGAAGGGAACGACTTCTATCATGAAATGAAGGACTCGAACGTCCTGGACAAGGTTGCGCTAGTGTACGGCCAGATGAACGAGCCGCCGGGCAACCGTCTGCGCGTGGCGTTGACGGGTCTGACGATGGCCGAGCACTTCCGTGACGAAGGCCGTGACGTGCTGTTCTTCGTCGACAACATCTACCGGTTTACGCTGGCGGGTACGGAAGTGTCGGCGCTGCTGGGCCGGATGCCATCCGCGGTGGGCTACCAGCCGACGCTCGCCGAGGAAATGGGCAAGCTGCAAGAGCGCATCACATCGACGAAGGCCGGCTCGATTACGTCGGTGCAGGCCGTGTATGTTCCAGCGGATGACTTGACCGATCCGTCGCCGGCGACCACGTTCGGCCACTTGGATGCCACCGTCGTGTTGTCGCGTGACATCGCGTCGCTCGGTATCTACCCGGCGGTCGACCCGCTCGATTCGACGTCGCGCCAGATTGACCCGAACGTGATTGGCGAGGAGCACTACAAGATCACGCGCAGCGTACAGCAGACGCTGCAACGCTTCAAGGAACTGCGCGACATCATCGCGATTCTCGGGATGGACGAACTGTCGCCGGAAGACAAGCTCACGGTGGCTCGTGCGCGTAAGATCCAGCGCTTCTTGTCACAGCCGTTCCACGTGGCAGAAGTGTTCACGGGCTCGCCTGGCAAATACGTGCCACTGAAGGAAACGATCCGCGGCTTCAAGATGATCGTCGATGGCGAATGCGATCATCTGCCGGAGCAGGCGTTCTATATGGTGGGTACGATCGACGAAGCCTTCGAGAAGGCAAAGAAGATCTAATCGGTCGGGTGTTCGTAGCGGGGAGGCGTCCTCTTGTTGAGGGCGCCGGGATAGTCAAAACTGACCGTTCTCACCCCAGCGATTCACGCTCAACCAGGAGTCGATATGGCAACCATCAAAGTAGACGTCGTCAGCGCCGAGGAAAGTATTTTCTCGGGACACGCGAGATTCGTCGCGCTGCCGGGCGAAGCGGGTGAACTGGGTATTTTGCCCGGTCACACGCCACTCATCACGCGTATCCGCCCGGGCTCTGTGCGTATCGAGGACGAGAATGGCGACGAGCAGTTCGTGTTCGTTGCCGGCGGCATCCTCGAAGTGCAGCCCGGCGCGGTGACGGTGCTCGCGGACACCGCGATCCGTGGCGCGGAACTGGACGAGGCAAAGGCCGAGCAGGCGCGCAAGCGTGCCGAAGAGGCCTTGCAAAACACCGACTCGAACCTCGAGTACGCTACGGCGCAAGCCGAGCTGGCCTATGCCACTGCTCAACTTGCGGCCATCGCGCAACTGCGTCGTCGTCGCGGACAGCATTGACCCAGACGTAGCTGCGGCAAGCGCGCGGCCACGCCAGTCTGAACGGACCCACATCGAACGATGTGGGTTTTTTTTCGCCTTTTTGAGCGTTGCAGTTGCGCCCGGGTTTCAATCGATGTCCAATGAGATATTGCACGGTCACAATCCGATTGAAAGTTTCCCAATACGTCAACGTTCCCCTGAACGAATCAGAGGATAAAACCGGAGACGATCATGGCCACTGCACTCGCCTTGCCGCCGGCGCAAATCGAGCCCAAGGACGGTTTGTCCTATGTTCGTGGCCGTACCGATGTCTCACTGTCCGGGGCGACGGTGGGCGAGTTCCTTGGGCTGACCGCGCACCGCTTCGCTGACCGTCTTGCCGTCGTGTTCCGGGAGCAGGGCGTGCGCTGGACGTGGCGCGAATTCTCCCAGGAGGTCGACGTGTTGGCTGCCGGGTTGGCGTCGCTGGGCATTGGCAAGGGGGACCGAGTCGGCATTTGGTCGCCGAACCGCGTCGAATGGCTGGTCACGCAGTTTGCGACCGCGCGCATCGGTGCGATTCTCGTCAACATTAACCCCGCTTATCGGCTGGCCGAACTCGACTATGCGTTGAATAAAGTTGGCTGCCGCGCGATTGTGGCCGCGGAGCAATTCAAGACGTCGCGGTATCCCGAAATGCTGCAGACGCTTGCACCGGAACTTGCGCAGCACGCGCCGGGGGAACTGCAGGCAGCGCGCCTGCCCGAGCTGCGCCACGTGATCAAGATGGGCACTGGCCAGACGCCGGGCATGCTTCGCTACGACGATCTGGTGCAGCAAGGACGCAGTCGCCTAAACATGGCGCAGCTCGCCGCGATAAGCGGCAAGCTCGATGCGCATGAGCCGATCAATATTCAGTTCACCAGCGGCACCACCGGCAACCCGAAGGGCGCTACGTTGACCCATCATAACATCGTTAATAACGCGCGCTTTATTGCGATGTCGATGCGTCTGAGCGAACAAGACCGGTTGTGCATCCCGGTGCCGCTGTATCACTGTTTTGGCATGGTACTCGCGGTGCTCGCCTGTGTGTCCACCGGTGCCGTGATGGTATTCCCGGGGGAAGGATTCGATCCGGCGGCCACGCTTGCCGCAGTGGCGCTCGAGCGCTGCACGGCGCTGCATGGCGTGCCGACGATGTTCATTGCCGAGCTTGACCACCCCGATTTCGAGCAATATGACTTGAGCCAACTGCGCACTGGCATCATGGCTGGCTCACCGTGTCCAATCGAAACGATGAAGCGGGTTGTCGCACGCATGCACCTGGGCGAGCTTACGATTGCGTATGGGATGACCGAGACGAGCCCTGTGTCATTCCAGAGTTCGACGTCAGACCCGCTCGAAAAGCGCACCACGACAGTGGGCCGGATCCAGCCGCACCTGGAGGCGAAGATCATTGATGCGTTGGGCAATATCGTGCCGGTCGGGCAGACCGGTGAGCTTTGCACCAAAGGCTATTCGGTGATGCAGGGCTATTGGGACGACGACAAAAAGACGCGCGAGTCGATCATCGACGGCTGGATGCATACGGGCGACCTGGCGACCCTGGACGCTCAAGGGTACTGCAGTATCGTAGGACGACTCAAGGACATGGTGATTCGTGGCGGCGAGAACATCTATCCGCGGGAGATCGAGGAGTTCTTATTTCGACATCCGACGATACAGTCGGTGCAGGTCTTCGGGGTGCCGGACGCGCAATATGGCGAGGAGTTGTGCGCCTGGATCGTGTTGCGGCCCGGCGAGACGGCGACCGAACAGGACATCCGGGACTTTTGCCACGGCCAGATCGCTCACTATAAAATCCCGAAATACGTACGATTCGTGTCGGACTTGCCGATGACGGTAACGGGCAAGGTGCAGAAATTTGTGATGCGCGCCAAGATGATCGACGAATTGAAGCTATCGTCGGGAAAGAGCGCGTAGGCAGCCAGCGCGGACAAAAAAAAGCGGGCTCGGAGCCCGCTAAAAACCACACGCTACGGGGTTAGCGCGAGGAGACCATGGGTGGCGTTGCGTTACCGCGTCTGACGCGGCTCCAACAAGGATGCCCCTGTGCAGGAGGGCTTCGGCAGTGCCGACCGGTCTTCACGCGTCGTATCCGCTCATACGACACGTCAGACCACATCCGTGTTGGAACCCATTACAAGCATTTTGGGCGAAACCCGCCATGCGTGGGGTAACAAAGTGTTTCAGGTTGTAACGTCCTTCCGATTGCCATTTGCAAGTGGGTTGTTTTCGTAATCCGACTGTCGCTGCGCGCGTGCGTTGCGGCCTTGTGTTACGGTCGTTCACGTTTTCCACAAGCATTACCCGAATCGTCGATGCGCGGCGCACGTCCGTTAAAATGGTGCTTTTCCCAGGCAGAGCGCACCGTGCCCCACAATCTCGCCAACGACACTTTCCTGCGCGCACTGCGGTGCGAACCGACTGAGTACACGCCGATCTGGTTGATGCGTCAGGCGGGCCGCTATTTGCCCGAGTACAACGCCACACGCGCCCGTGCAGGCAGTTTTCTCGGTTTGGCCAAGCAGCCCGACTACGCGACTGAGGTGACGCTACAGCCACTCGATCGCTACGCGCTCGATGCGGCCATCCTATTCTCGGATATCCTGACGATCCCCGATGCGATGGGGCTGGGGCTCGAATTCACGCCCGGCGAGGGGCCGCGCTTCGCGCGCCCGGTGCGCACCGAGGCCGACGTCGCCCGGCTCGCAGTGCCTGACATCGATGCGACGTTACGCTACGTGACCGATGCGCTTGCGCAGATCCGTCGCGCGTTGACCGGTGCCGACGGCCGCCAGCGCGTGCCGCTGATCGGCTTTTCTGGGTCGCCGTGGACGCTGGCGTGCTACATGGTCGAGGGAGGTGGCAGTGACGACTTCCGTACCGTGAAGTCGATGCTGTATGCCAGGCCCGATCTGATGCATCGGATCCTGGAGGTCAATGCGCGCGCGGTCGCCGATTATCTGAACGCACAGATCGATGCCGGCGCGCAAGCGGTGATGATCTTCGATACCTGGGGCGGCGTGCTGGCCGACCGCATTTACCAGTCGTTTTCACTGCAGTACATGTCCCAGGTCGTCGCGGCGCTCAAGCGCGAACATGACGGCGAGCACGTCCCCGTGATTGCCTTTACCAAGGGCGGCGGGCAGTGGCTTGAGGCCATTGCCGCGAGCGGCGTCGATGCGGTGGGCTTGGACTGGACCGTTGATCTGGCGCGGGCGCGGACGCGAGTGGGCGGCCGGGTTGCCTTGCAAGGCAATCTTGACCCGAACGTGTTGTTTGCCCCGCCCGAGGTGATTCGCGCGCAGGCCCGGCAGGTGCTGGACGCCTACGGCAATCACCCAGGGCACGTATTCAACCTCGGGCATGGCATTTCGCAATTCACGCCAGCGCAGGCGGTCACCGAACTGGTCGACGAAGTACACCAGTACAGCCGCGTGATGCGCGCCGGCGAATGACCGCCGGTCGTTGCGGCAATGCCATAGCGTGGGCGCTGAACGTCCGGGGCCCAGACTCGCGTAAACCGCGGTAGCCGCGACTTGTCAAGATCTGCCGACGGCCACTTATACACAGTTTTTCGCCACCTTTGCTACGCCGTGGATTTTGGTGTAGCACGGTAGCATCATGTGCAGCCTATTTGAATAAGTTGTTGATTTGTAAAGAACTCGAATCGAGCCGACACAATGCCCGATTTCGGTGAAAGGCGCGCCACTTGGTCGTTCCACGGCGATGGCTGCGGGTTTTTACACAAAGTTATCCACAGGGTGCCGAGCGACCATGAATTGTTATGATGAATCCATGGCTTAGCGGTGGTTGCGATGTTTTACTTTAACTTCACGATGCCCTGTCCCTTATTTTTGTGACGCTTCGCCGCGCCGGCTCGGACCGCTGTGGCTGCGCCGACACACGACCCATGCAACCGACGCTTTCTCGTTACGTCCGAGTCGCGCTGGACCATCCGCTTTCGGTTCTGTACGACTACCGCTGGACCCTGCCGTTGCAGCCGCTGCCCGGCATGCTCGTGCAAGTGCCATTTGGTCGCCGGCAGACAGTAGGATTGGTCATCGAGGTCGCGGATGAGACTGACGTGCCACAGGATCGATTGCGAGACGTCCAGAGCGCGTGCATCGATTGTCCGCCGCTGAGTGCGGACTGGCTTCAATTGATCGCGTTTGCCGCAGATTACTATCAGCGCGGCCGCGGCGAGGTGGCGTTGCCAGCGTTGCCGCAGGCGTTGCGCGATGCTGCCCGTTGGCCACGGTTGTTCGCCCGCGAGCCGGCTTATCGGCTGACGGCGGCCGGGCGCAACAAGTTGCCTGACGCATTGCCGGCCCGTGCGGCAGCGCTGCGACGGCTTGCCCAAGCATTATTGCGGGCGGACACGCTGGGCGCCGATGAAGCCCGCGTGATACACCCGAAGGCTGTTGCGACGCTCGAGCAGTGGCAGGAGCACGGATGGGTCCACGTGCAATGGCGCGGTGCCGTCGAGGCACTGGAAATGAGCGGCGCGACGCAGCCACCGGGGCGGGCCGGGCATGATGTCTCGTCACAGCTGGACCGGTGCGCGGTGCCCGATCTCAATGCTGAACAGCGTGCGGCGGTCGCGGCGATCGATGCCGCCCGCGGCTTCGCACCGTTCGTACTGCATGGCGTGACCGGCAGTGGCAAAACCGAGGTGTACCTGCACGGCTTAGCTGCCTTGTTCGCCCGCCGGCCCGATGCGCAGGCGCTGGTGATGGTGCCGGAGATCAACCTGACGCCGCAATTCGAAGCGGTGTTCCGGGCGCGTTTTTCGCACTGGCCGGCCACCGCCTTGGTGACCTTGCACAGTGGTCTGGCGGACGGCGAGCGAGCGCGCAATTGGCTGGCGGCGCACGCCGCTGGTGCGCGGATCGTACTGGGCACGCGGATGGCGGTGCTCGCTTCGTTGCCGCGGCTGGCGCTGATTATCGTCGATGAAGAACACGAGCCTGCCTATAAGCAACAAGAAGGGCTGCGCTACTCTGCACGGGACCTGGCGGTGTGGCGAGCCAAACAGTTGGGCCTCCCCGTCGTGCTCGGCTCGGCTACGCCGTCGCTCGAAACATGGTGGCACGCGTGCCAGCGCCGCTATACGACATTGGCATTGTCGCGGCGCGCGGTAGCAGACGCGGCATTGCCCAGGGTCCGGTTAATCGACATGGAGGCGGAGAAACAGGCGGGGCGCCATCGCGCGGACGGGTTGTCGATGCCGCTCGTGAAAGCGTTGCAGGAGCGCTTGGCGCGCGGTGAACAAAGCTTGGTGTTCCTGAACCGCCGCGGCTACGCGCCGGTGCTGGCCTGCGACGCGTGCGGCTGGGTCGCAGGCTGCCCGCGCTGCAGCGCGTATATGGTGCTACACAAGCCCGAGCAGCGCATGCGATGCCATCACTGCGGTGGGGAAAGCCGCATCCCGCGGGCATGCCCGGCGTGTGGCAACGTCGACTTGGCGCCGTTCGGCCGCGGTACGCAGCGTATCGAGGAGGCGCTCGGTGCGGCGGTACCTGGTGCGCGGGTGTTGCGCATCGATGCGGATAGCACGCGGCGCAAGGGCAGTGCACAGACTTTGTTGTCAGGGGTGCACGCCGGCGATGTCGATATCCTGGTCGGCACGCAGATGATCGCGAAGGGACATGACTTCCAACGGGTCACGCTGGTCGGTGTGCTGAATGCGGACGCCGCGTTGTTCTCGCATGATTTTCGCGCGGGGGAGCGGCTGTTTGCGCAATTGATGCAAGTCTCGGGCCGGGCCGGTCGGAGCGGCGCCCACGGCGAGGTGCTGATCCAGACCGGGCATGCGCGGCACGCGTTATATGCGGCGCTGGCGCGCCACGATTACGTGGGCTTTGCCGAGACGACACTGGCCGAGCGACGCGACGCGCATCTACCGCCCTTCGTTTTCCAGGCTTTGCTGCGCGCCGAAGCACGCAGCTTGGACGATGCGCTGCGGTTTCTCAATGAGGCCGCTGCGATACTCGACGCGGTACCCGGCGCCGAGTGCGTGACGCGCTATGATCCGGTGCCGCTGAACATCGTCAAGGTGATGCACGTGCACCGCGCACAACTGCTGCTCGAAAGCGCTTCGCGCGCCGCGCTGCAGCGCACGCTGCGCGCCTGGGTGCCGCGGCTGCGCGAACTTAAGGGGGCGCTACGCTGGAATGTGGAAGTCGATCCGCTAGATATCTAAGCGCGCCTAGCATGACGCCCTATCCTTCGGCGAAGCCGTCGCTTTGCGCGCCGCATCTGACTGGTTCAAATCGCGCGGCAGCGTCGCGACGGCACCTGCACTGGCCGCTCGAAACGGAAAGACAAAACCGCGGAACGCAGAGACAGAACCGGAAGACGGAGACGAGCCGCACCGTCAACGGAGTAGCCGGCTGCGTGCTGTCAGTGCACGTGTTCGGTAACTACTGGGCTGGCCAATGCGTTCCCCGGTGACGGGCGAGCGCCGCAGCGGCGTGTCTGTCGGCGAGCCGATGCGGGTGTACGGTAGTTGTGCCGATTGCCGGCACCGCGACGCCGACGCAAAAAGTCTCGAGCACATCATGGCAGGCCTCTCCGTATTCAGTTTGTGCTTCGATCCTGGCGTGGCCGATAGCCGCCGGCGCCGGTTCGATGATTAATTCGTGTCACCGCGCGACGGGTGCGATGCGCTCGCTCCGTCTTGCTGCGCCCTTCGTCTTGTTAACGGCGGGCCGCCCTATTCCGATGACTAGGGAAAACACCGACGCCCAGCCGCTCGATTCGTTGCGGGAGCAACTTAGTAAGTCATTGTAAATAAAACATTTTATGCAGACGCAACCATCGGCCGGAAAGGTTGCACCTTTTTAATGTACGAAGTAGGATCAGCCAGATTTTTCGAGTGGTCCGGCGGCGACGCCGATGGAAAGGAATCATGGCTAGCACCACCCTTGGCGTTAAGGTCGACGATTTGCTGCGGACCCGGCTCAAAGAAGCGGCCCTGCGCCTGGATCGCACGCCGCACCCGTTCCTGGCATTTGCGCAGAACGTGCAGCCGCAGTCGATGCTGCGTGCGGCGATCACCGCGGCCTATCGGCGTGCGGAGCCAGAGTGCGTGCCGTTCCTAATCGGGCAGGCGCAGCTGGCGGTGCCGCTGGCCAGCGACGTGCAGGTGCTCGCCACGCGCTTGGTCGAGGCGTTGCGCGCCAAGCGTACCGGCGGTGGCGTCGAAGGATTGATCCATGAGTTCTCGCTATCGAGCCAGGAAGGCGTCGCGTTGATGTGTCTGGCCGAGGCGCTGCTGCGGATTCCGGACCGGGCCACGCGCGATGCGCTGATCCGTGACAAGATCAGCAAGGGCGACTGGAAATCGCACGTCGGCCATGCTCCGTCACTGTTCGTCAACGCCGTAACATGGGGCCTGATGATCACGGGCAAGCTGGTTGCGACCAACAGCGAGGCGGGCCTGTCGTGCGCACTCACGCGGATGATCGGCAAGGGCGGCGAGCCGTTGATTCGCAAAGGCGTGGACATGGCAATGCGGTTGATGGGCGAGCAATTCGTCACCGGCGAGACGATTTCCGAGGCGCTGGCGAACAGCCGAAAATACGAGGCGCGCGGCTTCCGCTATTCGTATGACATGCTCGGCGAGGCGGCAACGACCGAGGAAAACGCTCAGCACTACTATGCATTGTACGAGCAGACGATCCACGCGATTGGCAAGGCCGCCGGCGGGCGCGGCATCTACGACGGACCGGGGATCTCCATTAAGCTGTCGGCGTTGCATGCGCGATACTCGCGCGCGCAGTGCGACCGTGTAATGAGCGAGTTGCTGCCGCGGGTGCGGGCGCTGGCGCGCCTGGCGCGCCGCTACGATATTGGCCTGAACATCGATGCAGAGGAAGCGGACCGGCTGGAGATCTCACTGGATTTGCTCGAGGCGTTGTGCTTCGATCCGGAGCTGGCCGGCTGGAACGGTATCGGCTTTGTCGTGCAGGCGTACCAGAAACGCTGTCCGTTCGTCATCGACTACTTGATCGATTTGGCCCGCCGCAGCCGACATCGCCTGATGGTGCGGCTGGTCAAAGGCGCGTACTGGGACAGCGAGATCAAGCGGGCGCAGGTGGATGGGCTCGAAGGCTACCCCGTCTACACCCGCAAGGTCTACACCGACGTGTCCTATCTCGCTTGTGCCAAGAAACTGCTGGGTGTTCCCGATGCGGTGTACCCTCAATTCGCCACGCATAACGCCCACACGTTGTCGGCGATCTACCATTTGGCAGGTCAAAATTATTATCCGGGCCAGTACGAGTTCCAGTGCCTGCACGGGATGGGTGAGCCGCTGTATGAGGAAGTGACCGGCCGCGACAAGCTCAGTCGCCCATGCCGCGTGTACGCACCGGTTGGTACCCATGAGACACTGCTCGCGTACCTAGTGCGTCGGCTGCTGGAAAACGGTGCGAACACATCATTCGTGAACCGGATTGCCGATGAGTCGGTGTCGGTGGCCGAACTGGTGGCAGATCCTGTCGACGAGGCATTGCAGATCGTGCCGCTCGGTACGCCGCACCCTAAGATCCCGTTGCCGCGCGCGTTGTATGGCAGCGAACGAGTCAATTCAATGGGGCTGGACCTGTCCAATGAGCATCGCCTCGCATCGCTGTCGTCGGCATTACTCGCGAGCACCAACGTGATGTGGCATGCCGCGCCGACGCTGCAGCCCGGCGAGGTGGTGAGCGGCACGCCGCGTGAGGTGCGCAACCCCGCCGATCATCGCGACGTAGTCGGCACGGTGGTAGACGCGACAGCAGAGCACGTGCAAGCCGCGCTCGCTCATGCACTCGCCACCGCGCCGATTTGGCAGGCCACTCCCGTGCAGGCGCGCGCCGACTGCCTAGCCCGTGCCGCCGACCTGCTCGAAGCGCAGATCCCTACGCTGATGGGGCTGGTCGTGCGCGAGGCGGGCAAGTCGCTGCCGAATGCGATTTCCGAGATCCGCGAGGCGATTGATTTCCTGCGCTACTACTCGACCCAGATCCGCAGCGAGTTTTCCAATGACACGCATCGTCCGCTCGGGCCGATCGTCTGTATCAGTCCATGGAATTTCCCGCTGGCGATTTTCATGGGCCAGGTGGCGGCGGCGCTGGCCGCCGGCAATACGGTGCTGGCGAAACCCGCTGAGCAGACGCCGTTAATCGCTGCGCAAGCAGTGCGCATCTTGCACGAGGCCGGCGTTCCAACTGGTGCTGTGCAATTGCTGCCCGGCGACGGGGAGACGGTGGGTGCTGCGCTGGTCGCCGATCCGCGTACCCGTGGCGTGATGTTTACCGGCTCCATCGAGGTCGCACGCCTCATCAACCGTACGCTATCCGAACGACTAGACCCGGACGGTAAGCCGATTGCGCTGATCGCCGAAACCGGCGGCCAGAATGCGATGATCGTCGATTCGTCGGCGCTGGCCGAGCAGGTCGTCGCGGACGTGCTGCAGTCGGCATTCGACTCGGCCGGCCAGCGTTGCTCGGCGCTACGCGTGCTGTGCCTGCAGGATGACGTGGCGCAGCGCACGTTGCAGATGCTGACCGGTGCAATGCGCGAATTGTCGGTTGGCAATCCAGAGCGTTTGTCCACCGATGTCGGCCCGGTTATCGATGCCCAAGCCAAGCGCGGCATCGAAGCGCATATCGCGGCGATGCGCGATAAGGGCCGCAAGGTGTTCCAATTGCCGCTGCCGGACGGCTGTCAGTATGGCATGTTCGTGCCGCCGACATTGATCGAGCTCGACAGCATTGACGAGCTGGCACGCGAGGTATTCGGGCCGGTGCTGCATGTAGTGCGCTACCGCCGCCATGCGCTGGAATCGCTGCTAGAGGCCATTCATGCGACCGGCTATGGGCTGACGCTAGGAATCCACACGCGGCTCGACGAGACGATCGACCATGTCATCGAACGCGCGCATGTGGGCAATATCTATGTGAACCGCAACATGATTGGCGCGGTGGTCGGCGTGCAGCCGTTCGGCGGAGAAGGGCTTTCGGGCACGGGGCCGAAGGCGGGCGGACCACTGTACCTGCAGCGGCTGCTGGCCAAGCGTCCGAATGGCATACCCGCGTTGCTGGCTAGATCGCTGAGCAAGAAGATGCCGGCCGGCGGCAGACCGGCGCTCACAGCGTATCGCGACTGGTTGATCGGCGAGCGTGATGCCCAACTCGCTGCCCGTTGCGACGGCTACCTGAACCAGATGCTCGTCGGCGCCACGGCCGCGCTGTCGGGCCCGACGGGGGAGTGCAATACCTATGCGCTCAGCGCACGTGGCACGGTACTCTGCATCGCGTCGACGGCCAGCGGCGCACGCGTACAGCTGGCGGCGGTGCTAGCCACCGGCAATCGCGCGCTGTTCATTGGCGCGAGCGGCGAGCAACTGGTCGGTGCGCTGCCGGCCGCGTTGCACAGCCACGCGGCGGTGAGCTGCGACGGTGACCTCGGCGTCGAGTATGATGCTGTGCTGTTCGAGGGTGACAGCGATGCGTTGCAATTGCTGATGCGGCAAATCGCCGCGCGCGGTGGCCCGATCGTCGGCGTGCAGGGCGTTGCGGCGGGCGCTTTCGACGATGGCTCCTCCGGCGACGACTATGTGCTTGAGCGGCTGTTGATCGAGCGCTCGGTGAGCGTCAACACGGCCGCCGCGGGCGGTAATGCCAGTTTGATGGCAATCGGCTAAACACCACTGGGTCACTTGACACGAAGCGAGGCGGGGCACGGCGGACTCCGGGCGACGCTTCACCCTTAAAGCCAAAAGGAGATGTCTCAATGGAGCACACGATGAAAAAGCTGACAGGCGCGACGTTGCTCGCCGCCTTGTCGGTCGCGGGGAGTGTAGCGTACGCGCAGCAGGCAGAGCAGGTGAAGGTGGGCTTTGCCGCACCGATGACCGGCGCTCAGGCCCACTATGGCAAGGATATGCAGAACGGCATCGTGCTTGCAATCGAGGACTTCAACGCAACCAAGCCGGTGATTGACGGCAAGCCGGTGCAAATCGTGCTGGACACCGGCGATGACCAGGCCGACCCGCGTACCGGTACGACCGTTGCGCAAAAGCTTGTCGACGACGGTATCAAAGGCATGCTCGGCCATTTCAACTCGGGGACGACGATACCGGCATCGCGCATTTATGCGAACGCCGGGATTGCGCAGATCGCGATGGCAACCGCGCCGGAATACACGCATCAGGGCTACAAAACGACGTTCCGGATGATGACCTCTGACACGCAGCAAGGCTTGGTGGCCGGCACGTTCGCGGCGAAGACGCTGAAACTAAAAAAGATTGTGATCATCGACGATCGAACTGCGTATGGTCAGGGCCTGGCTGATCAGTTCGAAAAGGCCGCGAAGTCTTCGGGCGCGAAGATTCTTGACCGCGAGTACACGAACGACAAGGCGGTCGACTTCAAGGCGATCCTGACCAAGGTGAAGTCGATGATGCCGGATCTAGTCTACTACGGCGGCGCGGACGCGCAAGCCGGCCCGATGGTCAAGCAAATGAAGGCGCTGGGTATCAAGGCGCCGCTGATGGCTGGCGAAATGGTCAAGACCGACACGTTCCTGAAGCTCGCGAGCGACGCCGCCAACGGTACGATCGCGTCGCTGGCAGGCCTGCCGCTGGGAGAAATGCCAGGTGGCAAGGACTACGTCGCAAAGTACAAGAAGCGTTTCGGCGAAGATGTGCAAACCTATTCACCGTATGCATACGATGGCGCGATGGCCATGTTCGAAGCGATGAAGAAGGCCAACTCGACCGATCCGGCGAAGTACCTGCCAGCGCTGGCGAAGACCGATATGTCGGGCGTCACGGCCAAGCACGTCGCGTATGACGCGAAGGGCGATTTGAAGAACGGCGGCATCACGCTGTACAAGGTCGTCAATGGCCAATGGACCCCGCTGCAAAGCGTAGGCGGTAAGTAAGTCGCCGCTTCATGGCGGCACACGTTGGTGCGAATCCGGCCGGGCACGTCGTATGTGCGCCCAGTACCGCCAGAAATCTCTCTTCAGGCATGCAGAATATTCAATCGGCGCCGTATGTGAGCAGGGCATCCGCGTACCGTGTCAGCATTCGACAATGTTCACGGCGAGACCGCCGCGGGACGTCTCCTTGTACTTCGTTTTCATGTCGGCGCCGGTCTCGAGCATCGTCTTGATCACCGAATCGAGCGACACGTAGTGCAAGCCGTCGCCGCGCAGTGCCATCCGCGCGGCATTGACGGCCTTAACCGATGCCATCGCATTGCGCTCGATGCAGGGGATTTGCACCATGCCGCCCACCGGGTCGCAAGTCAATCCCAGGTTGTGCTCCATGCCGATCTCCGCGGCATTCTCGACTTGCGCGGGCGTGGCCCCCATGACCGCGGCCAGCGCGCCAGCCGCCATCGAGCAAGCGACCCCGACCTCACCCTGGCAACCGACCTCGGCGCCGGAGATCGATGCATTGAGCTTGTACAGGATGCCGATCGCGCCGGCGGTCAACAGGAAATCGATGACGCCCGCGTCATTTGCGCCGGGCACGAACCGTGTGTAGTAATGCAGTACGGCTGGGATGATGCCGGCTGCGCCGTTCGTTGGCGCTGTCACCACGCGGGCTCCGGCTGCGTTTTCCTCGTTGACCGCGATCGCGTACAAATTGATCCAATCCACCATCGACAGCGGATCGCGCAATGCCACCTCCGGCTTGCCCGACAGGTCGCGATATAATTGCGGTGCTCGCCGGCGCACTTGGAACGGCCCCGGCAGGTTGCCGTCCGCCGCAGGATTGCCGATGCCACAACCGCGCGCGACGCATGACTGCATCACATTCCAAATACGCAGCAGATCAGCACGGATCGCGTCGTCGCTGCGCCATACCCGCTCGTTTTCAAACATCAGTTGCGCGATGGTGCGACCAGTCTGCGTACATCGCTGCAACAGCTCACTGCCGGTCGAGAACGGGTGCGGCAGCTGCTCGTACGCATTAAGCACGCGTGTGTTGGACGCACCGGCTGTGACCACGAAGCCGCCCCCCACGGACAGATAGGTCGACTCGCACAGCACGCTGCCGGCGGCGTCGAGCGCCCGCAGCTTCAGGCCGTTCGGATGCTCAGGCAACGCCTGACGGTAGAACACGATGTGCTCCTTCGGCAGGAACGGGATTGGGTGCGTGCCAAGCAGCGCAAGCGTGCGCGACGAGGCGACGTGCTCGAGCTTGTCTGCGATCGTCTCGGCCTGCACGGTGTCCGGCGCTTCGCCAAGCAGGCCGAGCATGACGCCGCGGTCGGTGCCATGGCCCTTGCCGGTCGCGCCGAGCGAGCCATAGAGTTCGACCTTGACCGATGCGACGGCTGGCAGCAAGTGGTCGTGCTGCAGGCCTTGCGCGAACAGCAGTGCGGCGCGCATCGGGCCGACCGTGTGCGAGCTCGACGGGCCAATGCCAATTTTGAACAAATCGAATACGCTGACGGCCATGACGGCTCCAGATGTGTCACGCCACGCCCGCGGCTGGGCCAGCGGGGTAGGCGGTTGCAATGTCGATGTTGCGCTCGCGTCGTTTCATCGCTCGCTCGAGCGCGCGGGCAGCGGCAGGCAGGCGGCGAGCCATGGCGGCGGCATTGGCGCCAGGTGCAGCGCCACGGGCTGGTACCGTCCGTTTAGCCGCGCGGCGAGATGGAACAGCTCTGTTGCGCGACTAGGATCCCACGCACCACTGAAGCCGCGCAGTCCGGCGGCGCGACGTGTTTCATCGAACGGCACGCGGCTGTGGACGAACTCCTCATGGCTTGTGCGGCCGAGCGCATACGGGACGAGCCAATCGAGCGCGTGCTCCAATGTCGCACCGGAGGCGCTGCGCTCGCGCAGCCAGTTGCGGTTATGCCGGCGCGCGGCCAGTGCGGCCATCACCAGCGGCTGCAAATCATAGGTCACGTAGTGCAGCGCGTCGCGCTCGTCAAAATCCCATGTTGTGCCATCCGAGGCAATGTTTGTGCTGACCTGTTCCACGAATAACCGCTGCGCGGCAGCGATCAACTTGCGATCATCCAGCGTGAACGCAGTCATCGCGATCAGCTTGACGCGATGGCTTTGCCAGTTGTTCGCGAACGTATGCCGAAGTGGCCGGGGTCGGCATGGGTGCGCTCGCTGCTCTGCAGCGCTGGCGCCGCGCAAAAGTTCATCGCTGCGCGCACCGGCACCGCGCAGAGCAGGCCCAACAGGCCCGCTATCGCGACGAGCGCGATCGTGGCGCATGCGGCGGCACGGCGGCGTGTTGGATCAGATCGAAACGCGTCCACTATGCGGGGCTCCACTGTCTCGGCTGCGGTCAGATCGAGATGTTAGCCTTTCTTCGCGGATGGCTCACGCAAACGATGCGGTGCTGTGCGCTGAACTGTGCCGAGTCTCGGTCGCGACGGCGCCGCGTGCAAGGTCCATGTGTTCGTGAAGCAACTGGACGAGTGAACAACCCACGCGGGAACATGAACGACACATGCGTGGGGCTCGTTCAGCGCTAACATGACAGTGCCGCGCTACGCATAGTCGGAGACTGGCACGCACGAGCAAAATAGATTGCGATCGCCGTACACGTTGTCGGCGCGGCCCACGGGCGGCCAGTACTTGCCGGCCGCCAGCGACGGGACCGGATACGCAGCCTGTTCGCGCCCGTAGGCATGAGACCAAGTGTCGGCACCAATGACCGCGGCTGTGTGCGGGGCATATTTGAGCGGGTTGTCGTCCCGGTCCGCGCGGCCTTGCTCGACCGCGCGGATTTCATCGCGGATCGTGATCATCGCGTCGATGAAACGGTCCAGCTCCGCCTTCGATTCCGACTCGGTCGGCTCGATCATCAACGTGCCGGGCACCGGGAAGCTCATCGTCGGAGCATGGAAACCGTAGTCGATCAGCCGCTTTGCGACGTCCTCGACGGTCACGCCGCTTGCGTCCTTGATCGGCCGCAGGTCCAGGATGCATTCATGCGCGATCAGGCCGCCGGCTCCCGAATACAGCACCGGGTAGTGCGGGGCGAGACGCTTGGCGATGTAGTTCGCGTTTAGGATCGCCGTCTCGGTCGCTGACTTGAGGCCGCACGCACCCATCATTGCAATATACATCCACGAGATCGGCAGAATGGCAGCTGAGCCGTACGGCGCCGACGAGATCGCGCCGATCCCGTCCGGATTGCCAGCCGGCGTCGCTGCGTCTTCGCGCACATAGCCTACCGAACGCTGGTTCGGTAGGAAGCGCGCCAGATGGGCGGCCACCGCCACCGGCCCGACGCCGGGGCCACCGCCGCCATGCGGGATACAAAAAGTTTTATGCAGATTCAGATGTGACACGTCGCCGCCGAACTGGCCGGGCGCGGTCAGGCCCACCATGGCGTTCATGTTCGCGCCGTCGACGTACACCTGGCCCCCGTGCGCGTGGACGATCTCGCAGATCTCCCGCACGTTTTGCTCGAACACGCCATGCGTGGACGGGTACGTGATCATGATCGCCGCCAGCTTGTCTGCATGGCGCGCGGCCTTGGTCTTCAGGTCCTCGACGTCGACATTGCCCTGCGCATCGCACGCGACGACCACGACTTGCATGCCGGCCATCTGGGCGGATGCCGGATTAGTGCCGTGCGCGGAAGCCGGGATCAAGCAAACGTTGCGATGTCCTTCGCCGCGCGACGCGTGGTACGCGTGGATGATCAGCAACCCGGCGTACTCGCCCTGCGAGCCGGCATTCGGTTGCAGCGACACTGCGGCATAGCCCGTGCATGCCACCAGCATCTGCTCGAGCTGCTCGATCATCTTGCGATAGCCGACGGTTTGCGACGCGGGCGCGAACGGATGGATCTGCGCGAACTCGGGCCACGTGACGGGCAGCATCTCCGACGTGGCGTTCAGTTTCATCGTGCACGAACCGAGCGGGATCATCGCGCGATCCAGCGCAAGGTCCTTGTCGGCGAGCCGGCGCAGGTAGCGCAGCATTTCCGTCTCGGAGTGGTGGCGGTTGAACACCGGATGCGTCAGGTACGCACTGCGGCGCAACAGCGCGTTAGGCAGCGCGTCTTCGACGCTGGCGTCCAGCGCGTCGATGTCCAACGTCGGCGCGCCGTCTTGTGTGTGCACGGTGCTCGGCTGCACGCTGGCGAGCGCGGGCGCCTCATTAGCCGCTTCGGCGAACAGCGCGAGCAAATCGGCCAGATCCGAACGCGTCGTCGTCTCATCGACCGATACGCCCACGCGCGCGCCGTCGATCCGGCGCAGGTTGATCCGCCGCGCGCACGCAGCCTCGTGCAGCGCTTCGGTGCGCGTGCCCGACTCGATCGTCAGCGTGTCGAAGAACGTGTCATTGGCGAGCGCGTAACCGAGCTGCTGCACGCCGGCCGCCAGAATTGCCGCGGTGCGGTGCACGCGCTCGGCGATCTGCCGCAGGCCTCGCGGACCGTGGTAGACCGCGTACATGCTGGCCATGATGGCCAGCAATGCCTGTGCGGTGCACACGTTCGAGGTCGCCTTCTCGCGACGGATATGCTGTTCGCGGGTTTGCAATGCCAGCCGCAACGCGGGCTTGCCTTGTGCATCGATGGTCACGCCGACGAGCCGCCCCGGCATCTGCCGCTTGAACGCGTCGCGCACGGCAAGATACGCGGCGTGCGGACCGCCAAACGCGAGCGGCACGCCAAAGCGTTGCGAGGTGCCTACCGCGACATCCGCGCCCCATTCGCCAGGTGGCGTCAACAGCGTCAGCGCCAACAGATCGGCAGCGGCTACCACGTGCGCGCCGGCTTCATGGATCGCGGCAGCCAGGTCACGATAGTCACGCACGTCGCCGTTGACGCCCGGATACTGCAGCAGCACGCCGAACGCGCCGGCTTGCGCCGCCGCTGCGGCAGGGCCGACCCGCACGTCGATGCCCACCGGCTGTGCGCGCGTGCGGACCACCTCGATCGTCTGCGGTAGCACGTCGTCGGCCACGTAGAACACGTTCGAGCGCGGCTTGCCCACGCGCTGCAGCAGCGTCATGGCCTCGGCTGCTGCCGTGCCTTCGTCGAGCAGCGACGCATTGGCGGTGTCCAGCCCGGTCAGGTCAATCACCATCTGCTGGAAATTGAGCAGCGCCTCGAGCCGGCCTTGCGAGATTTCAGGCTGGTACGGCGTATAGGCGGTGTACCACGCCGGGTTCTCGAGCACGTTGCGCAGAATCACTGCGGGCGTGTGTGTGCCATAGTAGCCCTGGCCAATGTAGCTGCGGAACACTTCGTTTTGGCACGCCAGTTCGCGCAGCCGCGCGAGCGCTTTGGCCTCGCTGCGCGGCGCGGTGAATTCGCCAAGCGGCAGGCTGTCGCGACGCCGGATGCTCGGCGGAATCACCGCGTCGATTAGCGCGTCGCGGTGATCGAAGCCAAGCACCGCCAGCATCTGCCGCTGATCGTCGGCGTTAGGCCCGATGTGACGTTCGGCGAAAGCGTCGTGTCGTTCAAGCTCGGCGAACGTGGGGCGGTTGGCGCGAGTCATCAGGTGATCCGGGTGTTCTGGCTTCATATCGAAATCCTGTCGGTCCACACCGCCGCGACGTGCGGGGCCGGCGTGGACCCGTTGAGGTCAATCAGGCGCCGATCGCCTGGCCGTACGCGGCCGCGTCGAGCAGTTGCTCTATCGCAGCGGTATCCGCGGGCTTGATACGGAACAACCAGGACTCGTACGGCGCGCCGTTGACCTGGTCTGGCGCACTGATCAATGCGTCATTGGACTCGACGATCTCGCCAGCAACCGGCGCATAGATGTCGGAGGCCGCCTTGACTGACTCAATCACTGCGATCGCGTCGCCGGCCTCGACCTGCTTGCCGGCTTCCGGAAGTTCGAGAAACACGACGTCGCCCAGTGCTTCCTGCGCGTGGTCGGTGATGCCAACGGTCAGCGTGCCGTCGTCTTCCTTGCGAATCCACTCATGGGATTCGGTGTATTTGAGTTCGGCCGGGATGGTCATGGATGACTCCTGATATCGTTGAGGTCGTGAATCGGTGCGCCGGCGCGGCGCGGGCGCACCGTGCCCGGCGCGCGGCGGTGGCGGCGCGCCGCCGTCAGACGAGCGGCTTACCGTGGCGCACGAACGGCAGTTTAACCACCCGCGCGGGCAACGCCTTGTCGCGGATCACGACCCGTACTGTATCGCCGGCCAACACAGCCGTCGGTACGCGCGCCAATGCGATGGATTGCTGCAACGACGGTGAGAACGTGCCGCTGGTGACCTCGCCGTCGCCGTGTGTAGTGAGCACCTTCTGGTGTGCGCGCAGGATACCCGCCGGCTTGCCCTGCGGGTCTTTGTCTAGCACCAGGCCCACGAACGTCGCGCGCTGATCCTGTGCGCGCAGCGCCGCGCTGCCGACAAAATCCCGCTCGCCCGACAAATCGACGGTCCACGCGAGGCCGGCGTCAAGCGGCGACACGTTTTCGTCCATGTCCTGCCCGTACAGATTCATGCCGGCCTCCAGCCGCAGCGTATCGCGTGCGCCCAGGCCGCATGGCTTAACGCTCTGCGCGGCGAGCGCCTGCCATAATGCTTGCACGTGCGCGGCCTCGACAATGAGCTCGAAGCCGTCCTCGCCGGTATAGCCGGTGCGAGCGACCATTAGTGCGCCGAACGGCGTGCCGTCCACGCGCGCGGCGTTAAAGGGCTTGAGCGCTTCGCCCGACTGTTGCACCGCCGGCACGGCCTGCCCGACCTTCACTCGCGCATTCGGGCCTTGCACAGCAAGGATTGCCAGGTCCCGGCGCGGCGTCAGCGTGACGCCGAAGCCGCCTTCCGCGTTGAGTTGACCGAGCCAGCCGATGTCCTTATCCGCGGTACCGGCGTTGACTACGACGCGGAACGCATCGTCGGCGAAGTAGTACACGATCAAATCATCGACCACCCCGCCGCTCGCATTCAGCATGCACGAGTACAGTGCTCGGCCCGGCGTTTGCAGCTTGTCGACATTGTTGGCCAATGCCATGCGCAGGAACGCCCGTGCGCCAGCGCCGGCGATATCCACGACGCACATGTGTGACACGTCGAACATGCCGGCGTCACTGCGCACCGCGCGGTGCTCGTCAATCTGTGAGCCATAGTTCACCGGCATGTCCCAGCCGCCGAAGTCGACCATGCGTGCATGGAGCGCACGATGGACCGCGTTGAGCGGGGTGGTCTTGAGTTGAGTCATGAAAGCTCTCGATAGCGCGAACATAAAAAGGCGCACGAGCATCCGAGCAGCGGTGGATGCATGCATGACCCCTCTGTCCTCGGTACCTGAGAGATTGCGCCGCGCGGCTTGCTTGCCACGCATCGGCGCGCGCCCCTTCGGTGGGTAGCTTGCGCCGCTGCGTTTGCACGCGCACGGCTGCTACTACCGCTCTCCAGAGTGCGGTGCCGCCCATTGGCGCACACGCGCCAATGGGCGGCGCGGCGTGCGACGACGAGTCGGCGGTCCGGCGCGCACGGTCCTTTTGCCTGAGAGTTTGTGGGTTGCCCCTTCGGCGGCACCGGCTTGCGATTCGTCGCATGAAGCCGGTGCGCTCTCCCGGCGCGCGTGGCGATTGTGCGCGCCGCGCGCCGCTGTGTCAATCGGCTCGCGCGTGCGGCATGCGGTGTCCGCGCCGATCCGGATCGGGACGCGCCAGTCGTGGTGGCCGACGGCGGCGAACCCGCACGGGCTTTCATTGTGCGAAGCCCACGCGCCGTCCGGTTGCCGCGCTTTCACGCGCCTTTTCGATGATTGCCAGGCCGTCGGCCGCATCACGGGCGCTGACTGGCAGCGGCGTGCCGTGCCGTGCCGTACCGCGTCCGCTGCGCGGCGTGACGGTATTCAGCCTGGCTGTTTCTGCAGCAAGGCCTTCAGGCTCGCCAGCCGGTCCTTGGGCGTCATCGGCGCTTCGTCCTGCGTGGGCGGCGGCGCATCGTCCAGACGCATTTCCGCAATAAAGCGGGACGGCTCGCACACGAGCGTCTCCCTCGCGCGCTTTCGCTTCTTGCAATAGTTCAGATGCAAGCTGCGCTGTGCACGCGTGATCGCGACATACATCAGGCGGCGCTCCTCCTCGATCCGCGCGTCGTCGATCGGCTCATCATCGGCGCCACCTCGGTGCGGAAGAATGCCTTCCTCGACGCCCACCAAAAATACGTGTGGATACTCGAGGCCCTTCGACGCATGGATGGTGGACAGGCGTACCGCGTCCGGATCCTCGTCCTTGCCATCGAGCATCGACATCAGTGCGACGGTCTGAATCAAACCCAGCAGGTTCTTGCCGGTATCGGCCAGTCCGTCCGCATTATCGTAGCCGTATGCATGTTGTTCGTCATCGTCGTCGGCATCCTCGCCGCCCGGCTTGTCGGCTCCGCCGAGCGTGGCGTCGCGCTCCGGTTTCGTGCCTTTCTTCTTGAGCCATTCGAGGAACTCGAGCACGTTCGTCCACTTGGTCTGCGCCTGGCGCTCGTCGAATGCGTCATACAGGTACGCTTCGTAATGGATGGCTTCCATCAGGTCATCCAGCAGCGTCGTTGCCGGGTCGGTGCCGGCCCGTGCCGCGATGCGCTGAATGAAATCGCAGAACACCCGCAGCGGCTCGATCTGACGTGGCGACAGCCGCGCCTCAATGCCGCCCATATAGACTGCCTCGAACAGCGACACCTTCGCCTGGCCGGCAAACGAACCGAGCGCCTCTAGCGTCGTGTTGCCCACACCGCGGCGCGGCGTGGTGATCGCGCGGATGAACGCCGGATCGTCGTCGTGATTAGCGATCAGCCGGAGATAGGCGCAGATGTCCTTGATTTCGGCGCGATCGAAGAACGACTGTCCGCCGGACAACACGTACGGGATACGCTCGCGGCGCAGCACCTGCTCGAAGATCCGGGCCTGGAAGTTGCCCCGGTATAGGATCGCATAGTCGCGGAACTGCGCGCGGCGTTCGAACTTGTGCGCTGATAGGCGGAACACCACCGATTCCGCTTCGTGCTCTTCGTCATTGCATGGCGTCACGGTAATCGTGTCACCCATGCCATGTTCGGACCACAGCTTCTTCTCGAACAGTTTCGGGTTTTGTGCGATCACGCTGTTCGCGGCGTTCAGGATGCGCACCGTCGAGCGGTAATTTTGCTCGAGTTTGATGACCTTCAGACGAGGGAAGTCCACTTGCAATTGCGCAAGATTCTCCAATGTCGCGCCGCGCCAGCCGTAGATCGCCTGGTCATCGTCGCCGACTGCCGTGAACGCCGCGCGCGGGCCGGCGATCAGCTTCAGCAGCTCGTACTGACACGCGTTGGTGTCCTGGTACTCGTCCACCAGCAGGTAGCGCAGCCGGTTCTGCCATTTGTCGCGCACCGGCTCATTGTCGCGGAACAATTCCGTGGGCAGCCGGATCAAGTCGTCGAAGTCTACCGCCTGATACGCGTGCAGCGTTGCCGCGTAATTGCGGAATACGATTGCCGCCTGCATCTCGTCCTCATTCTGCGCGAGCACACTGGCTTGCTCCGGCGTGACCATGCCGTTTTTCCACAGCGAAATGATCGACTGGATCCTGCGAATCAGTCCCTTATCCGTCGTGCCGACCTGCTCCTGGATCATGGCGAAGCAATCGTCCGCGTCCATGATCGAGAATTGCGGCTTCAAACCGACATGTGCTGCTTCCTGACGCAGGATCTGCACGCCTAGTGAATGGAACGTGCATACCGTCAGCTGATTAACGGGCACTTTGCGGCCTTCCTTGCCAGGCGTCGTCAGCGTTTTGCCCTCGAGCAGCTTGCCAACCCGTTCGCGCATTTCGGCTGCCGCCTTGTTCGTGAAGGTGACCGCTGCAATGCGACGTGGCTCGAAACCTTTTGCCTCGATCAGATAAGCGATCTTCTGCGTGATGACACGCGTCTTACCGCTACCGGCACCGGCAAGCACGAGGCAGGGGCCGTCGAGATAGGTGACGGCGGCACTTTGCGCGGGGTTTAGGCTATACATGGAGCGTAGCGGAGGGCGACGACGCGCGCTGCACGGATGCGTCGCGTCGAACGATGTGGTTCGCTGGGACCGGGATGTTAACACAGCGGCGCTAACACAGCGGCGCGCCGTGGACAGCCGACGCGCCGCGCGGGCCTAAAGTTTGCAGACGGGTTGACTGCGCCGCTTCGTGCCGATCCGGCTATTTGGCTGCGCCTACCATATAGTCAACGGCCGCCTTCACGTCGGCATCGGAAGCGTTCGAGCCGCCTTTGGGCGGCATCGCACCTTTGCCGTGCAGCGCGTAGTGGTAGACAGTGTCCATCGACTCCTTTAGCCGTGGCGCCCAGGCCGCCTTGTCACCGAGCTTCGGTGCGCCGGCTATGCCGGCGGCATGACACGCTTGGCAGACCTGCTGGTACAGTGCCTTGCCAGCCTGCGTGGCGTCCGCGCTTGCGGACGTGGCGGCGCTGCCGGACGGCGGCGCCGAAGAAATCGCGGCGATTGCGGCGGCTGCAGCTTGCGCGCTGCTGCTACTTGCCGCCGCGGCGGATTGCGTTGCGGCGGCCGATGTGTCGGACGCGCGTTGGACTTCGCCTAGGGTGCTCGCGTCGCGGATCTCCACGCGGGCTACGGGTGCAATACGGCGGGAAACCTGCTCGTGCGACAAACCGTCGGTGCCGGCACCGGTGCGGGTGGCGTTGTCCACATAACTGACGAGCAGCGCAATGATGATGACCGGGAGCGCAAAGCTGGCAATGACCAGCGCGATGAGCTGCTTCGGATTTTTGATCGGGGCTTCGTGTGCTTCGCTCATGCTGTCTCGTCTCTCTAACAATGGATTCGGTAAAGCGTGGTAGCGAACGACAGGACCTGCCAAAACGACTGCCGATAACAACCGTCGATCGATTATAGACGCAAAGAAACGGGACGTGACGGAGCTTCCCGTGCGATCAAGCGGGTGTTTACCCAATCAAAGCCCGAATGTACCGGTGCCAATCTTTACCCCGTGTCATCACCTACTGAGAGCTTGGTAAGCCGGGGACGTCTATGTACGGGAATCGTTGCGGGACCCGCGATGGCTGGGGGCTGGTATTTCCCCCCATATCGGATGGACGACACAGTCGAGTTGCGTTATACTTTTGGACTGCTTTAGCGTCCGTTTTCCTCGGATGCCCTTCAATATGATGCGCCCGTAGCTCAATGGATAGAGTACTGCCCTCCGAAGGCAGGGGTTGCTGGTTCGATCCCAGCCGGGCGCGCCAAATTTGTCGAAAAATCAAATAATTAGCTCGCTCTTGCGCGCAAGCTATGCGTCGAAAAAGGCCCGGAATGGCCTAGCTTGGGACTTTCAGTGTACCCAAATTTGTACCCATCCGTCCCCGATGCCCGGACCTAATTTTACTTTGCTAATTCGTAAGGCCCCGCGCCGCCGCGTGCCCGCCCGGTTTCCCCCGTGGGTCCTCCGACGATTGCTCTGGAGAATTGGGAGGGGGTGGCAGGGGGAGCCTGCCGAGCGCTGGCCGCTTCACTTCTGCCTGCCATAGGGCAGTGGGTGATCGAAAGTTTTTAATTTTAAATCAACACGTTGCGTACGCATGGCGGCTGGTCAATCTTCGTTCGGGTACACAATCGGGCCTAAAACGGGACGAAACAACAAGTATAGACAAGGGTACGCCGTGCCCGTGGCGGGGCTGTAGTCGGGCCGTAGACCATCGCCCACCATATTGACCATGCGCCGCCTAGCTTCTGGCAACGCGCTGCGAATGCGCGTGCACGCGTGGACTATCTGTTTGCCGTTTGCTGTGGTTGCCTGCTGTTCGAGCGTTTGTAATACGTTGCGAGCTGCCGGTTAATTTCAGTCATCTTATCGACACAACACACCATTCTTCGCTCGCTGCCGGGAGGCTTGCTGACATTGTCGCAAGTCGCGTATCTGTGCCGCACTCCTGGAGCGAGCGAAGCAACGCGACGAGATGCCGACGCCGTGGGACGTGGGCCCGGCCTTCAGCGATTACGCCGTCTTAGGATCAGGGGGGAACACAATTGCCCATTGTGCAGCGAGGCATGGACATTGGAATTTGCACACTGGCTTGCAAGAGATGTAGACCGGGAAATATTCACGCATCAATTCTTATCGGGCAGGTTTAATCGGGGCCTACTGGGCGGGCGCGTCAGCCGCCTCTGAGTGTTTAACTTGACCGGGACCGATTGAACAGCGTTGCTTGGGGGGGCGGTTTTGCGATCCTTCCGGCTGGCATATTCGATGCTGTGGCAAATCAGATACACGATCCAGGTCTGCGCCGCTGTGCTGGGATAGGCTGCGCCGATGGCTCGGCCAGTCCCCTTGATCGTTGATCACCGCAATCAGGATTTCCTGGCAACCGCCGGTCTTGAGTTCGTTGAACGCCGGCATCAAGTCCTGCCCCTGGGCGATGTTATCACTCCCTTCGCTAGCTTGCCCAAGCCATGCCTTAGGCGATTCAGGCAGCAGCCCAAGGGCCTCCGCCTAGAGGCTACCGTGCGTTTTTTCATTGGCCTATCCATGACTTCGCCTTTCATGATATGCCTCACCTATAAAAATTCGGACAGGTCCGTCATGATGTTCACACACGACAAGTATTTACTAGATCCGGGTCGTGTAAAGTGAGCAATAACGTTTTGCGTACCGTGAGCTTATAAGCGCTGGTTAGAATGACGACCCGCAACATCGGTTGCATTGGGCGATGAATGAATGATGATTGAATTTGATGACATTATCTGTGTGGTCAGGCGCAGTAACATGGGCAAATCAACGGTGTTACGCGCCTGCAAAGCGGGCGTCGGTATGGGCGGGGATAAATGTCAGGCGGCAGTTCCTGGGCGCCTAAGGCGGAAATTAAGGCTCACGCACCCAAGGGTATCAGTAGCGTACAGCACCTATGGCTTATTTTGTATGGCTTGACCGCTTGACGCTAATGAACTGATCCGCATGAATGCCTTCGTGTTTTCCCTTTTTGCGTCACTGCGTAGCCCAGTTCCTGGCAACACTTGCTCAAACGGCTTTCCCCATACAGTCTCTAAAAGTAGCGGAGGTTGCGCTGAATCCATTGATCTAATTCATTAGAATTTCTGATGTTAGTTAATACAGTTAATAAGGTACTTGGATGAAAAAAAGCATTGTCTGCAACCTAAAGGTCTGTCGGTTATGCTCAGTGTAATCACGATGCTCGTGGGTTGCGGAGGCAATACACCGAACACTTTAAGCCCAAATGATAAGGATATTATTTCACCTACTTCCGGACCTGAACTATCCGTCTTATCGAAGGAGAGCCGGACACCAGATCGCTTAACAGTGGAGCCAGTGGAGGTAATCGCCACCAGTTTTGCGGACATCCAAGCGGCTAACGCTGCATTGAGGGCTTCACCGGCAGAGCAGCACATCAACCCAAATAATGAAAATATCCAGTTACCGTTTTTAACGGAGGGAGCGCCTCCAATTGCAACTCCATTGGCACCTCGATCACCCGATGTGGAGAGAGCCAGCGCCGAGCCGGCATCTCCCCTTCTACAGAATATAAGGGCTACATTGGAGAGTAATCCAAACACGTCCTATCATAACATTAAAGATGAAAATCTTGAGCGACTCGTATTTAGGCTGATACGTAGGTTTCGACTCGACGCCGATAGTATTCCATTTGTGATCAAAGCACTAAATAAATTATATCACCGTGGTCCCGAATACTATGCCGCTCTGTCGGACGTCTATGGTGATCCTGCTGAAGAGCACCATCGGCGCTACGAACACGTATCGTCATTGTTTGACATAATTAGGCACAGCGCAATGGAAACCGAGCCATGGCGTGAGAGACCTAACCCATTTTTCTTTAGTGATGCGCTTAAGGTGTTAGCTCAAGCAATATTATTGCAAAAATCTGCGGAGCAGGAACAGGGCACCCCAAATTTGGTCGATTTCAGCGAGGTTTGCGAGAAATTCGAGTCGTACTTTAACGAACACGATAATATGAATATTCCTATTGATTTAAATAGGATTAAGCTTAAATTATCCGGGAATAGTGTATCACTATCTGAGTCGCTCGCTCCCCGCATACTTAAATTGGAAGAGCTGTCAAGGGCAGACCACAATCTGGGAAGGGAAGGGCTTAAGTATTATTTGAGCTATTACTCTAATGCCCTCCAGGATGCTGCCAAAACAGGTGTGCTGAAAGACGGTGATTTTAAAGACATTTTGGAAAGCTTACAGAAAAAGTACTATTGAGATCGATAGCATAATAATCCCTCCTGTTACTATATTCCTGTTCTGATAATCGGGGTCTTGGTCAGCCAAGCCCGGTACAATTGCCGCCCCAGTCGGGAGGTATTGTCGCCGGACCTGGTGGGTGACTGGTGATCGCTGGTAGGGGGCTGGAATGATGCGACGCTGTCGATGTTTTCGTCGTCGATCAGTCTTCCACCATCGATACAATCCCAGTGGCCGCTGCCCGTGGCATCGCGATCATTGCTAAAGTCGCCCGCTACTTGCCACATTCGCTGCGTTCGCTTTGATTGATTGATCAGCCGCTCGCCGAACTCGCCATGCTGCACGGTTTTGACGACAATCTCACTACTCACCTCACTCAAGCCAGCAACCGCATTCGCGACCTGGGTGCCCCAATCTATTGGACTCTTAAACGCATTTTCGGACCGCGCCCGCACTACCTGTCAATGATCGCCGCTACGGAGCCGAATTGGATCGACGTATTGGCGCGATCTCAGAATCGCCGTATAGGCGATGACTGATGATTGGCGTAATGGCGCTAGCGATGCCGTAATCGGAACGCCTGTCGAACTTCCATCAACGAATGTAAATTCCGCTCCCTGGCCGGTTGGGCGCGATTTCGGATAGCCGTGCAAACGCGCTGCTCGGTCCAACGCTCGAGCGACGTATAAGCCCAAGATGTCGTGGTCCACGACGGGCGTCATTCGCTCCTTTTGGCATCGCGCGCGGCGATTCGCGCGGGGCACGGCTGGCGCGCCAGATGTCCCCGCACGTGTACGGTCCGACGTTGCGGCAAGGTGACGCGTTGGTCTGCTTATGTGTGGTGCCAGGCGTGCGCGCCGGCAGCGCATTTTGTTGACGAAGATTAAGGTGCGCCAACCCTGCGTGTCGCACACTGTCGCTTTGAGCGGGTTTGCCCGCCATCGTCGAGAGGTTTAACCGTGCTTGTGCAAAATGTCATATGCGAACGCCTCAGGATCAAGAGCAGAACACTGCTGCCGATCGTACAGGGAGGCATGGGCGTGGGCGTGTCTGCACATCGTCTGGCGGGAACCGTCGCATCGCTTGGCGCGGTAGGCACGATCTCGAGTGTGGACTTGCGCCGTCACCATCCGGATTTAATGGAACAAAGCCAGCGTTCACGCGACCGGCAATTGATCGATTCGCTGAATCTGGAGGCGCTGCGCCGGGAAGTAGCGGCCGCATTGCAGCTAGCTTCGGGCAATGGCTTGGTTGCGGTCAACGTGATGCGCGCGGTGTCCTCATATGCCTCATACGTCACCCAGGCATGCGAAAGTGGCGCAGGTGCGGTCGTGGTCGGCGCGGGTCTGCCGTTGGACCTGCCGGAGTTGACTGCCGACTTTCCGGACGTGGCGTTGATTCCAATCTTGTCGGATGCACGCGGTATCGGCCTGGTGCTGAAAAAGTGGATGCGCAGAAACCGCCTGCCGGACGCTATTATCATCGAGAACCCTCGTTATGCGGCTGGGCATCTCGGCGCGCCGACGCTCGATGGGTTCGACCATCCGAACTATGCGTTCCAGCATGTGCTGGAAGGCGCGCGCGAATTGTTCAAGACGCTTGGGCTGGAGATGGAGAATATCCCGTTGATTGTCGCGGGGGGGATCCACAGTCACGAGCAGGTTCGGCATCTGCTCGACCTCGGCGCCAACGCCGTGCAACTGGGCACCGCGTTCGCGGTGACGGAAGAAGGTGACGCGCATCCAAATTTCAAAAAGGTGCTGGTTGAGGCAAAGCCAGAGGACATCGTGACGTTCATGAGCGTGGCCGGCCTGCCTGCGCGCGCCGTGCGCACGCCGTGGCTGGCCAGCTATCTCGAGAAGGAGCAGAAGCTGCAGCGGGCCGCCAAGCCGCGGCGATGCACGGTCGGATTCGACTGCCTGCAGCAGTGCGGGCTGCGCGATGGCATTGGCAAGCATGGGCAGTTTTGCATTGATATGAGGCTGGCCCATGCGCTCTCGGGTGACGTCGGGCGAGGATTGTTCTTTCGCGGCTCGGAAACATTGCCGTTCGGCCATGCAATCCGTCCAGTGCGCGAGTTACTTGATTATCTGCTAGGTGGCGTGACACAGGTGCGTGCGCCGACGACAGCGGCTCGGCCATATACAGATGCAAGCCCGGTCCGCCAGTGTATTTCCGCTGCAGCTCGTCCTGGTGCTCCAATGCCTTAACCGGATCGTTGGTAAAGCCGACCGGCAGTTGCGAAGCGTTGGTGTAGTACGGGTTCTCGAGTGTGTGAGCCTGCAGGGCCTCTCTCTTCCTGACACTTGACCATTCGGACTCGGACATGGTCGAGCGACGACGAGTCGGGTGGCGGCCGAACTGCAATAGGAAAATCCGGCGTTCGATGCGCGTCGGGTCGTCGACATCTGGGCTGACGGCCGGTGCCGCGCCGGCCGCGCGCGGCGCATGGGCTACAGCATCCGGCGCAGCGTCCGGTCCCGCAGCAGCACGTGACGGCCGATCGCGGCCAACGCATGCAATCCGATCACCCAGTAGAACAGGTTGCCGGTGAACTTGTGCATTGCCTTGAGCAGTGGCCGCGCGACAGGATCCGCGCCGATCAGCCGGATGTCCAGCCCGACGATCGGCAGCGAGACCGGGTTGCCACCGGCGTTGACCATCAGGATGCCGAGCAGCGGCTGCGTGAAGATGAACAGGTACAGCGCCAAGTGCACGACGCGCGCAAGGAACACCAGTATGCGTGTCGACTCGACCTCCGCGGGCACCCCGTGCCACAGGCGCCAGAGTAACCGCAGCGACGCGAGGGCCAGTACCAGCGAGCCGGAACAGAAATGAATTGTGTTCCAGAATGTGCGGCTGTCGCTGCCCTTCGGGCCGCGTACCTCGATCGCGACATAGGCGAGTGCAACGAGCAGGAAAATCGCCCAGTGCAAGAAAATGGCGGGCTTGGAATAACGATCCGTCGCGGGGGTGGCGGGCATCTTGATATCCTCTATTATTGTGATGGTGGGCCGGGCGCCCGGCAAATCGGACGTCATGGCGCGTCGATCGGCAAGCGGCCATCGACGGCCATCGCATCATCGGCGAACGCTGTCGTGTGCTGAACGTCGATACCCTTATCGTTTCCGATGTGCGCTGTCTAGTCAATGCCGGCTACTACGTAAACCGCAACGCTCATTTTTGAGGAACTTACACGAGCAACGAGGTGCCGTTCTTCATCCAGGACATGACGTATGGGTACCCGGGCAATCCTGCGTTGGGACGGTTGATTGCTCAGACCACGACCGAGTACGGTGTGCATACGCACGAGATTGGCAACCGTGGCGCGAACGCGACTATGCCAGGCAGTCGCCAACGTTACTGATTGGGCAATTTTAGCGCCGCCTTAATTTCAATTCTTAAAATCATCGGCCGCAAAAAGCCTGAATATCGACAAGAGAGGAAAAATGCGGGCAATTATGGCGGTGGTAGGCGTGTTGAGTGTGGCGGTGGCGGCGTGCAACGGTAGCCAGGTGTCGCCGACGGGTATCGTCGGCCCGTATTCGGGAACCTGGAACGGACAGTCCGCCCGGATCCTGGTGCTGGATGATGGCCGTTTCTATGTGCGATACATGAAGGCCGACATACCGAGTGCGCTGGCCGGCGTGGTCGCAGGTACGATCGCGTCGGGGGACGGGAGCGTCGCCCATGGCAGCGGCATCGACTACAACTACGGCGACCCAGGCGTAACGACGCTGACCTGGAGCGGCAGGTATGCGGCCCGCCAAGCGATCGCGGCCAAGGCGACCTATGCGGACGGCAGAACGGCACAGCTGAATGCGCGCTATGATCCGTGCTGGGCCCGAGCGACGTTGGTGGCCGCGACCGGCAGCTTTTGCGGCGCGGGGATGGCTCACCGGAAAACACAAGTCGATTTCGATGCCCTGCGGCTCACCGTGGACGCCAAGGGGAGCATCGTCGGCCTATCACAGCATTGTCAGTTTTCCGGTACGCTCGCGCCGCGCGTAGACAGCAACGTCTATGACGCGACGCTGAATTTCAATGGCGGCGCCGGTTGCGCCTACCCGAATACCTCGGCAAGCGGGATCGCCATGATGCACGATACGCAGCTGGAAATGTTTGTCCAAAGCCCCGACAAATCCAGCATTTTGCTCGTCATGGAAAAGCAGTAGCGGGCTTAGATGCCCGATCCGGGCGTTGCGGCCCCGACGTGCACCGACGGCGGCGATTGTTGCGACGATGATTCACACCGCGATGATCCGAGACGCTGGAAAAACGCTGGAGTCTATGCTATCCTGCCACGCTTTGGAGCGAGAAGGGTGTCCCGGTTGACCTGTTCCGGTGTTCCACCGCTTCTCATCGCGCCCGCCTACGCGTTTGCTTCCCCCTATATTCCCTGAGGGCCTGCCCGCCATCATGCGGGCGGCGCAGTTGTGGTCCGATTTTCCGGGCACCGTCAATACTGCTGCGCGCCCATCGGGCTTCCGCGTGTCGACGCATCTTGCGTGAGCGGGGGGAAAGCGGCAATGCAAGGCGCCAGGGCGATGAATGTATTGAACCAGCCAGGGACAACATGACCACGATTGTTATCAAGGAAAACGAGCCGTTCGAAGTGGCGATCCGCCGCTTTCGCCGAACCATCGAGCGCAATGGCCTGATCGCCGAGTTGCGCGAGCGCCAGTCGTACGAGAAGCCGACGGCTGTGCGCAAGCGTAAGAAGGCCGCCGCAGTCAAGCGCCTGCAGCGTCGCCTGCGTAGCCAGCAACTGCCGAAGAAGCTCCACTAAACGGCTTGCCGGTCCGCCCGCAGGCGGATACGCATCGATCCAGACGGCCCATGTCCACCGGACATGGGCCGTCTGTCGTCTTTGCGTCGATGACGGTGGCCCAAGTTTGCGCTCGAAGGTACCGAGCACAATCGTAGTTGCGCAAGATACCTGCCGACAATACGCTATTCGCCCATGCCGGGGAAGTGTTAGCGCATGCCTTCCATGCTGCCGAGTGAAATGCGGTTCAGGTGACCCGGCACAGCAAGTCGCATCTCAAATCGAACTGCTGCGCAATCGAGGTAAGGCGGTCTTGCCAGTCGCGATGATTGAAGCTGTCGTGCATGCTTTGCCGGCAACTGAGCAACACGACCGTCGGGTGGGCCGCTGTGTCACGAATAGTATTCCGGTGGCGCGTGCAGCCGATCCGGCAAATAAAGGGGAAGACAAGCCTTAACTTACCGAGCGGTAAAGGCGCCAGTTCAGGGCAGCCAGTGATTATGGATTTCCATCGGGTGACGAGGCGAGCGGCGCTTGGCTTGGTTTGCGCGCCATCGTGCACGCACAGCGCGCGCTGGACGGCCGCGATATCAACGCGATGGTCGCTACACTGGACGCCGGCGAGAACCTGCCGGCGGCGCTATGCAGCGGTCTGGCATTGCCGATGGCGAAATATGTCGGAACTGCAGTGAGGGTTCGCTTCGTATCTCCGGCTGGAGATTCGGCCGATGGCGCGTTGCGCCTGGCGTCGATGGCCGCCGCACAATCGCCGAGCATGCTGCGCTGAAGTGGCGTTAAAGTGGTATGCTTTAGCGCGTTTCACGCGCGTGAGTAGCACGCGGCCGTACGTGCAAGCCGTATCTCGCCAGCGTACTTCGTTCTCAGTGACCTATCTATGTACCAAGTCATCGCCACTGATCTGGACGGCACGCTGCTCAATAGCGATCACCAGGTCGATCCGTTCACTGTCGCCACGCTGCAAGAGTTGCAAGCGCGCGGCCTGCATTTTGTGATCGCGACCGGGCGACATTTCCGCGACGTTGCGGGAATCCGTGACCGGCTCGGCATCCGGCCGTATCTGGTCACTTCCAACGGCGCGCGCGTGCACGATGCGCGAGACAACCGCATTCATGCGCACGATCTGCCCGCGGATATCGTCAAGCGGCTAATGGCGCCCGATATCGCCGGCACGCATGGCCGTGTCATCGTCAATTTGTTTGTCGACGATGCATGGCTGATCGATCGCGAAGCGCCTCAGCTGTTGACGTTCCATCAGGATTCCGGGTTTCGCTACGAGGTTGCCAACCTCGCGGCACATGATGGCCAAGGGGTGGCGAAGGTACTGTACATCGGAGACACCGCTGACCTGCGCGTTATCGAGCGTAACCTGGCCCGGCATTTCGGGGATGCGTTGTACGTGACGTATTCGCTGCCCGATTGCCTCGAGGTGATGGCCGCTAGCGTGTCGAAGGGACGTGCGCTGGCACTCGTGCTCGAGCAACTTGGCCTGCCGGCCGAACGGTGCATCGCATTCGGCGACAACATGAACGACATCGACATGCTGGAGTCAGTCGGACACCCGTTCATGATGGGCAACGCCAACCCCCGATTGATCGCGCGGCTACCCCATGTCCCGCGCATCGGCAACAATTTCGAGGCCGGTGTCGCCCACCATTTGCGCGCATTGCTCGCGCCGCAGCGCGAGCCCGCTTAAAACGGAGATAGTCGTCGTCATAGCCATAATAGATGGGGCGAGGAGCGACATACACTGCGGGTGGCGGCGCATAGACCGATGCGATCGATGCCGCCACGCGGGCGGCTTTGTCAGCCTGCCGCGACCTTGCGAAGCATCGGCTGGCGCGCGCCGCGCGCCAGTGACGCATACGCGTCGACGTAATGCTGTGCCATGATCCGCGCCGTGAAACGCTGTTCGAAGCGCGCGCGGATTTGTTCGCGGGACAGCGCCTCTACCTGCGACAACGCGGCCACTGCGCCGTTGACATCCTCGCAAATGAAGCCGGTTACGCCGTGCTCGACCACCTCGGGCACTGAGCCGCGGTTGAAAGCGATCACCGGCGTGCCACATGCCATCGATTCGATCATGACTAGTCCGAACGGCTCACACCAGTCAATCGGGAACAACAACGCTTTCGCACCGGACAAGAAAGCCGGCTTCTGTGCTTCGTTGATTTCGCCAATGAACTCGACATCGCCGAGTGAGAGTAGAGGCTCGATCTCATTCTTGAAGTATTCGCGATCGACCTTGTCGACCTTGGCGGCGATTTTCAGCGGCAGACTGGCCTGCGCGGCGATGCGGATCGCGTGATCGACGCGCTTTTCCGGGCAGATGCGGCCTAGGAACGCCAAGTACGTCGGCTTGATGTCCGTTTGCGGCACGAGTAGGTTTTCCGGCAGTCCATGATAGATGGTATCGACCCACCCGGCACGCGGCAGCGGCCCACGCTGCGAATCCGAGATCGAAATGACGTGTGCCTGCGGGAAGCTGTCAAAGATCGGTTGCAGCTCCGGCAGGTCTAGGCGCCCATGAAGTGTGGTGACGAACGGCGTGTCGATCTGCGAGAACAGGGGAAACGGCAAATAATCGAGGTGAAAATGCAGGATGTCGAACTCGTGGGCCACGCGGCGCACCTGTTCGAGCATCAACATATGCGGCGCCATCCAGTCGCGGATGGACGGGTCCAGGCGCAATGCGCGGGGCCACGCCGCTTCAAGGCGTGCCGAAGTATGCGAATCGCCGCTCGCGAACAGTGTCACATCGTGACCCAGCTCCACCAGCCCTTCCGTCAGGTATGACACCACGCGCTCGGTGCCTCCGTAGAGCTTGGGCGGCACAGCTTCGTGCAGCGGTGCGATTTGTGCGATACGCATTGCGTGCTCTCCTTACGAAAAATCGCCCTGCGCCTCGTTGCTGGAGGCGCTGCGTGTGGGCAACGCGGAAAAAAATCGGCGAATCGGACCGCCAGTATGCCGCAGTTGCGGTCAGTCCGACGGATCGCGATATCGCGATCGGAAGTTTTATTATCTAGGCGAAAGCGAGGAATTCGAGCAATTTTTCAAAACCTTAATTTTGTTACAGTGCGAAACATCGGCGCAATATTGCATTCCGATCCATTGCGCCGCATTAGCACATCGTGAGGCGCGACGAAAGCCACTCGCACATCACGACGCGGCGAAGGCGAAGGCGAAGGCGCTGGGAAGCACTGTCCGTCGCCACGCAGTTCCAATGGACCCTATCATGCCACGCTCAACCGCGAGGCGAGGCGGGGCGGGGGCAAGATTCGAACCAGCCTGCGAGTACGTTGCCAACTTGTTGTTCTTAAAGGTTTAAGAGTTGTGCCACACGCCACTGGCCTATTGCCGATGTGTAATTTGCACCGTGCTCATGTAGGAATATTTTCTCCATATATAGAAACCTTCCAGCGCGGGCGGGATACTCCTTTCCGATTTAGGCACCGTGAGTGTTCTACGAAACGCGATTCACGTTGGGCAGCGTGGTATGGCGCACCGATCGACGGCGAGCAAGTGCGTACACTGATGGCCGACACGCGTTCGTTCCTGCAGAAAGTGCCCGTGTCGACATAAGCCAACAACGTGCAGTTGCCCGAGGACATGTCGGCCGATCGGCATGAGCCGCTCGCCGCCGCGCATGCCCCATCTTGACGGGGAGTCCGTTGAGCCTGCCCTATGGTCCGCAGATTAATCCCGAAGGGCGTACCGACAGCGTCACCAATCAGCCCCAGGTCGATGATCTATTGACCAGTCTTGGGCGCTGAGATTGAGTAAAAGATGGGCGCGCAAATGCGTCGCTGCGTACGATTGCAATCCATTGGAACAGGAACGGGGCACCGCAGGCGCGGGTCCTGGCGGTGCGCCGTCAACGGCTTCGGGCGGCGCCGACGAAGTCGGGTGTGATTCGTTACATCGCGTACATGGCCTGGGCGTGCCGGGAAAACCGGTGAAAAGGCAGTGTTTCAAGGAGGAAGCCAAAATGAATATCCAAACAGCGTGCACCGCACTAGCTGGTGCCACGTTCGGCGTGGTACTGGTGGCACACGACGCGTGCGCCGCCCTTGGCAGCGCGCCGAGCTACGCGAGCAACGCCGCATCCAGCCAGGCCACGCTGCGCGCGGCCGTTGCCGCGTCGCCATCGACGGCGTCCGGCGCCAGCGCAACGACCACCCCCTATACCGTGCAGCAGACCATGCTACCCACCGGCACCGTGGTACGCGAGTACATCGCCGATGGCACCGTAATCGGCATCGCCTGGTCCGGTCCTCAAATGCCCGAGATGCGCACGTTGCTGGGTACCTACTTCCCACAGTACGTCAGCGATATCCAGATGCAACGCCGCGACCAGGGCGGCCACGGGCCGGTGTGGATGCGCAGCGGTGACTTAGTCGTACATTCGGGCGGGCACATGGGCGACTTCAGCGGGCAAGCCTTCCTACCGCGGGCCTTGCCGGCCGGCATGACCGAAGCGGATATCCGCTGAACACAGGAGTGCTATCGTGACCCTAGTCAATACACGCCGCGGGCTCACATGGCGCGCCGCGGCGCTCATGGGCGCCATGACGCTGGCCGCGTGCGGAAGCGGCGGCCATTCCAATTCGGCGGTCAGTTCCGCTCCCCTGGCGGCCAACGTTGTGCCGATCACGGTGGCACGGGGGCTCGACCGGGTGGCCAACATCGGCACTGTGTCCGTCACCATCTGCGCAGCCGGTAACGCCGCGCGGTGCCAGACGCTTGACAACATCCAACTCGACACGGGTTCGTATGGCTTACGAGTGGTCGCCGCGGAATTGTCACCCACATTGCGCGGCGCGCTGCAGCAGGCCACCGTGCCCAATTCGAATGCGCCGCTTGCATCGTGCGCGTTGTTCGCGGACGGATATTCGTTCGGTTCGGTGCGCATTGCTGACGTGACGCTAGGTGGGCGGACCGCCAATGCGATCCCGATCCATTTAATCGGTGATACTAAATTCACGACAGTGCCATCCGACTGCGTCGTAGGTCGCTCAGAGAACACCACGTCGGAGTTGCATTCTCGCGGCATCCTCGGTGTCGGGGTGGCAGCCGTGGACTGCGGCAACCGATGCGCGACCAATGCGGCCGCCAGTTCCTACTTCAACTGCGCGAGTGCGTCCAACTGCGTGCAGACCGTCGTGCCGCTTGCCCAACAGATCGCGAACCCGGTGGCGAACGTGCCGATCGACAACAATGGCGTAATCGTCGATATGCCCGCGATCGGCCCCTCGGGACAGTCTTCGGTCAGCGGCACCTTGTTGCTGGGTATCGGCACCGCATCCAACAACCAGCTGGGCAGCGGTGTGATGGTATCGACCACCGATGATTCCGGTAGCTTCAGCGCGACGTACAACGGCTCGAGGATCACCGGGTTCACCGATACCGGCTCCAACGGCCTGTTCTTTACCGACGCGTCGTTGCCCGTGTGCGGTTCCGGCAACCCGTTCTATTGCCCGCCTGGCCAACAAACCAAGATCCTCACCGTGACGGGCGCAAATGGTGCCACCCAGGCCGTCAATCTCAACGTGGGCAATGCGTCGATGCTGCTCAGCACGCCTAATACGTTTGCGTTCAACGATTTGGCCGGACCGATGCCCCACTACTTCGACCTAGGCATGCCGTTTTTCTATGGGCGGCGCGTGGCGGTGGCGATCAGCGGCAAGTCCACACCATCAGGCAATGGTCCCTATGTGGCATTTTGACGTGATGCACTGAGTGACCGGTGGCCGTGCGGGAGCACGGCCACCGTTGCCATTATCGGCTATCGGCGCGTCGTCATATTGACGGCTGGGCGGTCTGCAATTCGGCGTGTTGCGGCGGCGGCATCATGTGCCATGATACGCCCAAGCTCACCGGGCACCGAGCGCCCAAGACGCTGTCGCTTCGCAACGTTGCATAGGGTGCTGCAAAGCCTGCTCGACGAAGCCGTGCCGAGTCGCGACATGCTCATCATCCTCAAATCACGGTCACGGCGGACAGCGACCTGGCGATGATTTCGCCCGTGGTCCGGCGTGTCAACCGACAAAGGCCTTTTCGACCACATAGTGGCCCGGAGCCGAATTGCTGCCTTCGGTGAAGCCCATGCCATCGAGCAGTTGCCGTGTGTCACGCAGCATATGCGGACTCCCACACAACATGATGCGGTCGTTGTCGATCGAGAACGGCGGCACGCCGAGCCGCTCGAACAATCCGCCCGTTTCAATCAGCTCCGTGATGCGTCCGCGATTCTGGAACGGCTCACGCGTCACGGTCGGGAAATACACCAGTTTGTCGCGGATCAGCTCGCCGATGTGCTCGTGCTGCGGCAAATGCTCGGTGATGTACTCCTTGTACGCAAGCTCATCGACGAAACGGCAGGTATGCGTGAGCACGATCTTCTCGTAGCGATCGTAGACGTCCGGGTCCTTGATGACCGACATGAACGGAGCCAGGCCGGTGCCGGTGGAGAGCAGCCACAGCGTCTTGCCGGGCAACAGATTGTCGACTACCAGTGTGCCGGTCGGTTTCTTGCCAATGTAGACCTGATCGCCCACTTTCAGGTGCTGCAGCCGCGATGTGAGCGGGCCGTCCTGCACCTTGATACTCAGGAATTCGAGGTTTTCCTCGTAGTTCGCGCTCGCCAGGCTGTACGCGCGCAGCAGCGGTTTGCCATCCACTTCCAGGCCGACCATGGTGAACTGACCGTTATCGAATCGAAAGCCCGGATCGCGGGTGCAAGTGAAACTGAACAGCGTGTCAGTCCAGTGATGCACGCTGAGAACGGTTTGTTGGGTCAGGTTGCTCATGGTGTTTCAGTCGGATCGATGGCCGTCGGGCCCGGCACGCGCGACGGTCTGGCTAAATAAATTAGGCACGTTACCATTTTACCGCGTCGCGGCAAAGTTATCCGGTGCTTGGACAATGGCGCGTCGCCAGACGCAACCAGCGGCACGCGGGGCAACGAGTAGTAGGCGCGTTGCAACGCCGTGGACCCGTCCTAGTCCAGCCGCAACCGCGCTATGTACGGCAAGTGATCCGATAACCACGCGGTGCGGGGTGCGGGCTCGAGCCATTGCATTGGCGTGATGCCCCGTACGAACATCTTGTCCAGCGCCAGCGCGGGCGAGAATGCGGGAAACGTCTTGCCAGCCTCGCCCAGCGTTGAGGCCACCTCGCGCAAACCGATCTCGGCGAACAACGGCTCCGAGTCGTTCTTCCAGTCGTTAAAATCGCCGGCGAGCACCAACGGGCCGGTTGCCGCCTCGCGGGCGATCCAATGGGCGATCCAGTTCATCTGGCGCAATCGTGACTGGCGGGTGAGCGCCAGATGGACGCACAGCAATGTGATCGGCGTGTTGTAAAGCGTCGCGCGTGCCACCAGCAAACCCCGCTTCTCGAAGCGGTGCGCGGAAATGTCCCAGCGCCCTCCTAGGTCGAGCGGATGCGGCGACAGGATCGCATTGCCGTGTCGCCACGATGGCTTGAACACATTTGGCCCGAGCGCCAGCTGTAAGCGCAATGCTTGCGCTATTTCGGTAGCCTGGCACTGCCATACGTCGGTAAGCGCGCCTTGCAGCGGCTCGCCGAAGCCATTGCTGGCCAGCACGGGCGCGGGCATCCGGCGCGCCATGGCCTCCTGCAGGAAATACAGGTCGGCCGGCGTTGCCTGCATCCAGCGTTGCATCGACTGCCATGCCTGCAAGCCGAGCGGCGAGCGGCCCTTATGCAGATTCCAACTGACGGCGACGAATTCCTTGTCGCCGGTGCGCGGCACGCTGGGCAAGGTATCGCCGTGTCGCATCGGTCGACTATCCTTACGCGAGTTCATCACCCGTTCACTGTTCCACAATGCTCGCCTGTACGCGATAGACGAGTTGCGGGTCGTGGTCCACCAGCTTCCACGCTACCGTTCGCCCGGGCGGCACGAGCAGGCCGGGATGGACAGCGGTGACTCGACGCGGCTGCGGTGGCAGCGCACAACCCTCGGCGGTCTGTGCGGCACGCGTATCCTCAAAGATCTCCTGTACGTCCAGCGACAGAACCGCCTTGCCGCCGTCAACGTGGGTCGGCGACACGGTCAGCGTGCGCGACAACTCGATGCTGGCCACCGGTTGGTTCTGGCAACCGAGCTCATGCACGACGCTACGCTTGTGTGTCTCCGACTTCGCTTGGCCGACCGTGGTCGTTGCGCCAAAATGGTCGACACTGCGCCCGTCCTGCACGACTTCAATATCCCAGCGTACCTTCGGCGGACCCTCCTGCGCGCATGCCACGGCGGCAACCGAGGCCAGCAGCACGCCGGTGGCGAGTGTACGAAGGGCATTCAACAGACTTGTCATAAGGGATTCAGACTCGGATCGCCCGATGGATTCATGCTCCGCACGGCGGCCGAGTTCTGCATGCACGAAACGGTCATGATAACGGGGTTTGGCCACGCGCGCGGACACCACGCGGCGTTGGCAGCAACGCCGCGTGACTGCTAGCTTGCACAACTTATTGACGCCGATACACTGAATTGGCGCCGCGCGGGGCGGCGTGGCAGCAGAGGAGGTGAATATGACTAACGCAATGGTCAAGCAGGAAATCGCGGTGGCGGCTTTCAAGCCGATCTATGACTTAAGTCAGATCGAGACGGCCTTACATGACTTGTCCGATGGCGCCAGCGAGGCGTTGCGAAGCACCTACGAGAAAATGCTGAAGGTCGGCGCGTTGCGCTTTTGCGTCAAGCCCAACCGGTTGCCGTCAATCGACGCGCTCCTCGCCGAGTCCCCAAACTTTAGCGAGCCGCTGGAGGACGTGCGCAAACAGATCGCGCTCGTGGCCGAGACCGACGACAGGCTCGAGTTAATGCCCATGCTGCTGCTGGGCGAACCCGGCATCGGCAAAACGCATTTTGCCCGGCAACTTGCGCGCCTGATCGGCACCGGCTATCACTATGTCGCGATGAGTTCGCTCACCGCGGGCTGGATTCTGTCCGGGGCGTCGTCACAGTGGAAGAATGCCAAGCCAGGCAAGATCTTCGACGCGCTGGTCAACGGCGCCTATGCGAACCCACTGGTGCTGATCGACGAAATCGACAAGGCGGGCGGCGATGCGCAGTACGATCCACTCGGCGCGCTGTATGCGCTGCTCGAGCATGACACCGCGCAGTCGTTCATCGACGAGTTCGCCGAAGTGCCCATCGATGCATCCAGTGTGCTTTGGATCGCGACGGCCAACGACATGCACTGCATTCCGGAGCCCATCCTGAACCGGATGAACGTCTATGAGATCCCGACGCCGGATCGCGATGGCGCGCGCCGTATTGCCCAGTCGATCTACTCAGAGATCCGCGAATCGCACGCATGGGGCGCGCGTTTTCCGCAAGCGCTCGAAGAGGCGCCGCTGGACGTGCTGTCAACCTTGTCGCCGCGCGTGATGCGGCGCGCCATCATCCACGGCTTCGGCAATGCGCGGCTGGCGGGACGCGATGCGGTGAGCGCGCACGACGTGGTACTCGATCGCCACGCGCGCAGACGCTCAATCGGGTTCTGACGCTGCTCGAGCCACGCCGCTGTGCGGCGACTAGAGCAGCCGCACGATTAGCGAGCCCAGCAGTGTCAACAGCAGCGTCGACATGAACGGCAACGGCAGACGGCGGCCGCGCCAGCTGAGCGCGAGATCCCCGGGCAAGCGACCGATGCCCAGTCGGGCGAGCCAGGGCCAGCTCGCGCTAAGAATCACGGTGGCAATGAAGGTGGTCAGCAACCAGCGGAACATCGACAGGTCAGCCTCATGAGTCACAGCATGTGCGAACGATCGCCGCGCTCAAACGCGCCCAATGCGCCATCCAGGCCGCGGCAAAACGCGATCACTTTGAACAGTTCGCCCATCTCTGCCTCGGACAGCAGCTTCTGTACCGCATTAGCCGCGGGCAGGAAGCGAGCCGGATCGGCCGGATCCAGTTGCGCCAGCGAGTCCGTGATGCCTGCGTTCATCAGAAAGCGTGCTTGCGACGTGTATCCGAGCAAATGCGCGCCCGCGTCGTGGGCAGCCTGCTCGATGGCGCTGAACTGCACATGCGCGGTGATGTCCTGCAGGCCGGGGTAAAGGAACGGATCGCCGTGTGCACGGTGCCAGTAGTGGCACATCAACGTGCCCTCCGTGCGCTGTGGATGGTAATACTCAGCAGCCGGGAAACCATAGTCGACGAACAACGCGGCGCCGCGGTCGAGCACCGAGCACACGGTGCGCACGAACGCGGCAGCCGCCTCGTGTGTTTCGGTCACGTAGTCGTGCCGGCCAGAAACGCACGCGAGCGCGGCCGGCACGGCGGCGGCATCCAGCGGCCGATCGGCGAACACGAAGCGGCTCGCATCCGCCACAGCGACGCCGCGTTCATGCCACAAGCCATTTTGCCGCGCAAACAGACGCACTGGCATGGCGTCCAGCACTTCGTTGCCAACCATCACGCCCTCCACGCGCTCGGGCAGCGCATCGACCCACTGGACGCAGGAGGCGAACTGCGGTGCAGTTTTCGCAATGCACTCGCGCTGGCGCGCGCGCAACTCGCCGGACAATTCCACGATCGTGTAACGCGCACACCCGACACCGAGCGCATCCAGCGTGCGCAGCAGGCCGGCGGCGAACTTGCCCGTTCCCGCTCCGAATTCGACCACGTGGCGTGTGCCGGTAGCGCCGAGTATCTCGGCCACCGGCTTGGCGAACGTCTGTGCAAACAGCGGCGAGAGTTCCGGCGCGGTGATGAAGTCGCTCCCATCGTCGGGACCGCGGCCGAACTTGACTAGACCACCGCTGTAGTAGCCTAGACCCGGTGTATAAAGCGCGAGTTCCATGTACCGGTCGAATGGCAACCACCCTCCGGCCGCAGCGATTTGACCGGCGATGTGCTGCACTAACGCACGAACGTGGGCAAGCTCGGTATCGCCAGGAACGGGTAAACTATCAGGCTGCGTTGAATTCGGCTTCATTCCCGCATTGTAAATGAGCGACCCGTCGTGCGCCGGTCAGTATCCGGCTTCCCCTTCTTACGCGCCGTCCGTGCGCCGTGTCGCACTGGTGACCGGCGCAGCACGGCGCATCGGCCGTGCGCTGGCGCTTGGCATGGCCGCGCGGGGTTGGGACATTGCGGTCCACTACCATACGTCCGAGGCTGACGCGCAGTCGCTGACCGCCGACATACAGGCGCTGGGCCAGCGTGCTGTCGCGTTGCGCGCCGATCTGGCCGACGAGGCACAGGTGCGGCGCCTGGTGCCGGATAGCATCGCCGCGCTCGGGCGCATCGAATGCGTGGTGAACAACGCGTCGCTGTTTGACGAGGATACGGCAGCCACGTTCGGATACGGCACGTTGTTGAACATGACGGCGATCAATGTCGGCGCGCCGCTGGCGCTCGCGCAGGCGCTGCACGAATCGATTCCGGAGGTGGCGCGCGAAGACGAGACGTTGCGTGGCTCGGTCATCAACGTGCTCGATCAGAAACTGTACAACATGAATCCGGACTATCTGTCGTATACGTTAACGAAAGCCGCGCTGCAGGCGGCCACCGTGGCGCTGGCCCAGGCGCTCGCGCCGAAGCTGCGGGTCGTGGCCGTCGCGCCCGGACTCACGCTGCGCTCCGGTAGCCAGACCGATGAAAGCTTTAGCGACGCGCACCGGCGCACGCCGCTTGGACGCGCATCGACGCCGGCCGACTTGGTTGAAGCGGTGTGCTACCTGGCCGACGCGCGCGGTGTGACGGGTGCGACGCTGCTGGTCGATGGCGGCCAGCACCTCGTGCCGTCGCCACGCGACGTGATGTTTATGACGGATACGTGAGCGCGATGCTTGCGTGCTTACTGCCGGGCCGGGCCATGCCGCGCGGCCACCGCCTCTACTTTTGACTGGATCGCCCATGCTCTCCGCCCTTTCGCACCCAAGCCTCGCAGACTGTCGGCGCCTGTTCCTGCGCAACTACGAGATTTCCATCAACATTGGCGTGCATGATTTCGAAAAACGCGCCGAGCAGCGCGTCATCGTCAACATCGACCTGTTCGTGCCGCTGGCCGAATCGACGCCGCGCGCCGACAAGCTGGCCGAGGTCGTTGACTACGATTTCATGCGCTCGACCATTGCCCAACGGGTCGCGCGCGGACACGTCCATCTGCAAGAGACGTTTTGCGATGACGTTGCCGCCGCGATGCTGGCGCATCCGAAAGTGCGGGCAGTGCGCGTATCGACCGAGAAGCCGGACGTCTACTCCGACTGCGAGTCAGTGGGCGTTGAAGTCATCCGTATCAAGGAAGCCTGACATGCATGCACCCGAGACCACCGTGCGGGCCTTGACCCGTCGCGAGCAGAAACAGGCCTACGAAAACAACAAGCTGTTCAAGCGGCTGGCCCGGCAGGCCGGCCAAGCCATTGCTGACTACAACATGATCGAGGCCGGCGATAAGGTGATGGTTTGCGTGTCCGGCGGCAAGGACAGCTATGCGTTGCTGGACATCCTACTGCGGCTGCGCGAGCGAGCGCCGATCGATTTCGACATTGTCGCGGTCAATTTAGATCAGAAGCAGCCTGGGTTTCCCGCGCATGTACTGCCCGAGTATCTCTCGGCACGCGGCGTGCCGTTTCATGTCGAGAACCAGGACACGTACAGCATCGTCAAGCGCCTCGTGCCCGAGGGTAAGACGACGTGCTCGCTGTGCTCGCGGCTGCGGCGCGGCATCCTATACCGCGTCGCGGGTGAGTTGGGCGCGACCAAGATCGCGCTTGGCCACCACCGCGACGACATCTTGCAGACCGTGCTGCTGAACATGTTCTACGGCGGCAAACTCAAGGGGATGCCGCCGAAACTGCAGTCCGACGATGGAAAGCACATTGTGATCCGGCCGCTCGCCTATGTGAAAGAGAATGATTTGGAAAAATATGCGCAATTGCGTGAATTTCCAATCATTCCATGCAATCTGTGCGGCAGCCAGCCGAACCTAAAGCGCGCCGAAATGAAGACGTTGCTGCAGGAATGGGACAAGCGCTTCCCTGGACGGGTAGAGAACATGTTCAGTGCATTGTCCGACGTCGTGCCGTCGCACTTGATGGACCCTCGGCTGTTTCCATTCGCCGGGCTGCGCGCGACGGGCGTGGCCGATCCGCACGGCGACATCGCATTCGACGACGAACCTTGTGCAACGCCCGACAGCGGCACCGTGCCGATCGTGCCATTCGACGCGCTGTGACGCCGCGACGTCGGCGCGCCGTGTGTGGGTTGCACGACGGAATGCAGCAAGCCCGATGCTAAAATCGGCCCTTCGAGACTCGTTGGACGTTGACGCCGTGAATATCGTCATTCTTGCAGCCGGCATGGGCAAGCGCATGCATTCCGCGCGGCCAAAGGTGCTGCATTCACTGGCTGGCAGGCCATTGCTGTCCCATGTCATCGAGACGGCGCGCGCGCTGACGCCGAGCCGGCTCGTCGTGGTGGTCGGGCATGGCGCCCAGGCCGTGCGCGAGGCCGTCGCCGCGCCCGATATCCAGTTTGCGCTGCAGGCCGAGCAACGGGGTACCGGTCACGCGGTTCAACAGGCGCTGCCGTTCATCGACCCGGCACTGCCCACGCTGGTGCTGTACGGCGACGTGCCGCTCACGCGCGCCTCGACACTGCGGCGACTGGTCGACGCGGCGGCCAACGGCCACTATGGGGTGCTGACCGTCACGCTGGACGACCCGCACGGTTATGGTCGCATCGTGCGCGATTGCGCCGGACGCATCACACGGATCATCGAGCAAAAGGATGCCGACCCGGAGCAACGGGAAATCCGCGAGATCAACACTGGCATCGTCATCTCGCCGAGCGGGCGGCTCGACGCGTGGCTAAGCTCGTTGACAAACGACAACGCGCAGCGCGAGTTCTACCTGACCGACGTCGTCGAGCGCGCGATCGAAGACGGTGTCGAGGTCGTCGGTGTACAGCCAGACGACGTATGGGAGACGCTCGGCGTGAACAGCAAGCGACAATTGGCTGACCTGGAGCGCGTCTACCAGCGCAACGAAGCGCTGCGACTGCTGGACGCTGGCGTCACGTTGGCCGATGCGTCGCGCATCGACGTGCGCGGCACGCTGGAGTGCGGCGCCGACGTATCGATCGATGTCAACTGCGTGTTCGAAGGACACGTCGTGCTGGGTGACCACGTCAGCATCGGGCCGAACTGCGTGATTCGCGAAGCGACGATCGCCGCGGGCACGCGCGTGGACGCGTTCACGCATGTCGAGGGCGCACGCGTGGGCGAGAATGTCGTGCTCGGCCCATATGCGCGGCTGCGTCCCGGGGCCGTGCTGTCCAGCAACGTGCATGTGGGCAACTTCGTTGAGGTCAAGAACGCGGTGCTCGGGCATGGCACGAAAGCTAACCATTTGAGCTATATCGGCGACGCCGACGTCGGGGCGCGCGTGAACATCGGCGCCGGGACGATCACCTGCAACTATGACGGCGCGAACAAGCATCGCACCGTGATCGGCGATGACGTATTCGTTGGCTCTGGTACGCAGCTTGTTGCGCCGGTCGTCGTGGGTTTAGGAGCGACGCTCGCAGCCGGGACCACCGTCTGGCGCAACGTGCCCGCCGGGGCGCTGGTGTTGAACGAGAAAACGCAGGTCGCAAAGCCAGGGTACGCGCGACCGGCCAAGAAAAAGGCCTGAATGTACGGCGCCGATGAGGCGGCCCAACGGTCACCCTCCATTTTCCACGGATAAACATCATGTGCGGCATTGTCGGCGCGGTAGCGCAACGTAACATCGTCCCGGTCCTCGTCGAGGGGTTGCGACGTCTCGAATACCGCGGCTACGACTCGTGTGGTGTAGCGGCTATCGTCGATGGCGCCGCCCGGCGCGCCCGCAGCGTATCGCGCGTGGCGGACCTCGACCTGCAGATCCGCGACACGCAACTGGCGGGGGAAACTGGCATCGCGCATACGCGCTGGGCGACGCACGGGGCGCCGGTCACGCACAATGCGCATCCGATCTTCTCGCACGACACGATTGCGCTGGTTCACAACGGCATCATCGAAAACTATGAAACTTTGCGTGAAGGCCTGCGCGCGAACGGTTACGAGTTCGTGACGCAGACCGACACCGAGGTCATCGCTCACCTAATCTACAGCCTTTATCGCGGTGACTTGTTTGCCGCCGTGCGCGAAGCGGTGAAGCAGCTGCATGGCGCCTACGCGATCGCCGTGTTCTCAAAAGATCAGCCGCATCGGGTATGCGGCGCGCGCGCCGGCTCGCCGCTGGTGGTCGGGCTGGGCCAACAGGAGAATTTCCTGGCCTCGGATGCACTCGCGCTGGCGGGCAGCACCGACCGCTTCATTTTCCTCGAGGAAGGCGACGTGGTTGAATTGACGCTGGACGGCGTGCAGATCGCGGACCGCGACGGCAGCCTCGTACAGCGGGAGGTACGCACCGTCAACGCGTATGGTGGCGCGGTGGAGCTTGGGCCGTACCGGCACTTCATGCAAAAGGAGATCTTTGAGCAGCCGCGGGCGATCTCCGACACGATTGCGCAGACCGACGCATTCGATCCCGAGCTGTTCGGCGCTGGCGCCGGCGACGTGTTCAACGGGATCGACAGCCTGCTGATTCTTGCGTGCGGCACCAGCTACTACTCCGGCTTGACAGCGAAGTACTGGCTCGAATCGATCGCGAAAATCCCCACGCAAGTCGAGATCGCAAGCGAGTATCGCTATCGTGACTCCGTGCCGAACCCCCGGTCACTCGTCGTGGTGATCTCCCAATCCGGCGAGACGGCGGACACGCTCGCCGCACTCAAGCATGCGCAGGCGCTCGGACACTCGCATACGCTGACGATTTGCAACGTGGCGAGCAGCGCGATGGTGCGGCTCACCGCGCTGCGCTTGCTGACGCACGCGGGCACCGAAATCGGCGTGGCGTCAACCAAGGCATTTACAACGCAGCTCGTTGCCCTGTTCGTGCTCGCGGTGACGCTGGGACGGCTGCGCGGTCATGTCAACGCGAGTCTTCAGGCGCAGTACCTGAAGCAGTTGCGGCACCTGCCGGCGGCGCTCAACAGCGTGCTCGCGCTCGAGCCGCAGGTCATCGCGTGGGCAGAGGAATTTTCGCGCAAGGAAAACGCGCTGTTCCTTGGCAGGGGCATGCATTATCCGATTGCACTTGAAGGCGCGTTGAAGCTGAAGGAAATCTCATATATTCACGCTGAGGCGTATCCGGCCGGCGAACTCAAGCATGGGCCGCTCGCACTGGTGACCGAAGCGATGCCGGTGGTCACCGTCGCGCCGAACGATGCGCTGCTGGAAAAACTAAAGTCCAATATCCAGGAAGTACGCGCACGGGGCGGCCAGTTGTATGTGTTTGCTGATGCGGATACGCGAATCGTCAACGACGAAGGCCTGCATGTGATTCGGATGCCCGAGCATTATGGGCTGCTCTCGCCGATCTTGCATGTGGTGCCATTGCAATTGCTCGCGTATCACACTGCCTGCGCGCGCGGTACTGACGTGGACAAGCCGCGAAATCTGGCCAAGTCGGTGACGGTGGAGTGAGGAGGGTAGAGATGGAGGGCACCGGTGCTGGCACAGCGTGTGCCGCACGGGCCGAATCGTTCGCCGCTGCGCTGCATGGCACAGGCTGACCCATGACTAAAAAACGGGGAATAGCGCGCAACGGCCGGCAGTTTCCCTCAAGGCCCTCAAACCATTCGCCGTCTCCTAGCGGGCGAACGCTGACCAGACCTGTATTCTGACGCGAGCCAGCACATTCCAATTCAACGCCGCCGTCGAGCAGGCTCTCCACCTTGCATCGAGCCCGGACGCGCGAACATTGCCGGGTTTCAAGCTGCACCAAGATACTCATCCGCTTAACCTACCCGACAGGCCGTCATAGCAAGCTAGCCGCGGCGCGGTGGATTGACGCAGGCCGCTGCGGTGTGGGTTGTTGCAACGCAGGTTGTTCGCAGTGCAAGCTTGCCGCAGTTCGTTAGGTTGAAGCGTGCGCGGCTGTAGCGCGAAACAGACGGCTGTGCTCGGTTTCGCACACTATCGGCGGTGTCGATGGTGCAGGATATGGATCGGGAACGGCGCGCGGGCCACATCGTGCGCCATCTGGTGCGGGCAGGAGACCAAAGAAAACCAAATAGGCAAGACGATGAACGAGCTAATCGAAGATTCGGGCCGGAGCCCGACGATACTGCCGGTCGCGCTGCGCGCAGCAACTCGTGAGGAGTACGGATATTTCTTTCACCTGTACCGGGATTCCCTGAGCGGCTACTTCAGGCAGACGCTAGGTTGGGAGGACGATTTTCGCCGAGCGGCTTTCCGAGTGAGCTACCCGGTTGCACGGTGCCAGGCCATCGTGGTTGACGGCGTGTCGCGGGCGGTAGGGGTATTATCCACGCAAGTGTGCGAAGACGGTGGGGTGGAGGTCGCGCTGCTGTTGGTGGATCCGGCATTCCAGGGCCGACAGATTGGCGCGACCCTACTGCACCGCGTATGTGACGCCGCCCATCGTGATGGCCGCACGGTCAAGCTGCAGACTTTCAAGCTCAACGAGCGCGCCGCGCGATTCTATCTGCGCCAAGGGTTCCAGATTGTCGCCGAAGACAAGTATTATTTACACTTCCGGTGTGTACCGTGCGACGCCGGCCCGACAGTCCCTGCCTTGCTGTCGGCATGCGTTGATACGCAGCTCGACGCGAATCGCGATCGCGCTGCAGCAAGGCTCGACGTTGATACCGCAACCTCTGCTACTCGCAGCGGCCCTCCGAACGCGTGCACGACCGCGTCCCTCATCGACTGGCCCATGGAACGCTCCCTACAAGGCATCCTGTGAGTCTCGGCGGACCAGGTCTGCGGTTTCTTGACGGAAATCAAACTTGGCGCCAGTCAGCCAACGCGACATCACACGCGCCAGCATTACATCACTTCTGTTCCAACTCGTCGATCTCCTTACGTTCGCGCCGCGCCTCATTGCCACGCCGCGCTTGTAACCGCTGCCGGGACAATACTGTGATGACTTGCTGCGTCGTCGCACCAACCGGGATTTCATTGCGGATCGTATTGGGCACCATCGGCAGCCCGGCGTGCTGCCGGCGCAGTGCCTTGGCAATGGCTCGGCGGCACTGTTGGCCATGGCAATCCCATTCGTCGCGAAATTTTCCGCAGTAACGGCATCCATCCATATAAATAGTCTACCGCTAAACCGGCCGGTGGAGATCGCGACCCTCGAGCTTGCCTCGGTACGCTGTTCGGGACATGTCGCACAAATTGCAACACTCTGGCTGTCATTGCCCCAAGCACCGACACCACCTTTGCGCCACGGCACGCAGTCCTCACCACATTGGCAGCCACGCCACTCGGCGGTACAGAACTTGCAATGGCGGCGTAACGCGCAAAACCGAGTTGGCTTCCATGACTTCGCCCACCTTCGCAGGCGCGGCCCGCATCAGCGGGTTGCGCACCCGGATCGCCTCCGACCTGTGGCACGCCATCTGGCGCCACAGGGCGCGGGTGCTGGCCGCCGTATCATTGCTGCTGCTAGCCAAGGCGGCTGCGGTGGCGGTCCCGCTGCTGCTCAAGGATATCGTCGATGCGCTGGGCAACGTCACGAGCCGGCCAGCCGCGATACCGATCCTGCTGCTGTTCGGCTATGCTGTGGTGCGCTTTGCGTCGAATGCATTAAGCGAGGTGCGCGACATGACATTTGTGCAAGTCACGCAGCGCACCGTAGCCGACTATACTGCGCGTACGTTTGCTCACCTGCATCATCTGGGCGCGCGCTTTCACTCGCAGCGTGAGACCGGCTCGGTGGTACGCGACCTGGAGAAAGGTACCGCCGGCATTGGTTACCTGCTGGGTGTTGCGGTCTTTACGATCGTGCCAACGCTCATCGAAATCGCGTCGGTGCTCGCCATTGTGGTTAGCAAGTATGGCGGCGGCTTCACGCTGATTATTTTTGCGACATTTGCCGGCTACGCGGGTTATACGATCGTGTTCACGCGGCGCCGCGTGCGGGTGCAGCGCCGCATGAACGCGTTGGAAGCCCAGGCCAATAGCCGTATCGTCGACAGTCTGCTGAATTACGACACGGTCAAATATTTTGCGCGCGAGGATTTTGAGTGCAAGCGGCTTGACCAGGTGCTGCAGCAACGGCAGGACGCGGGTATCGAGAATCAATATGCGCTGTCCACGCTGCATATCGGGCAGAGTGCGTGTATCGGCGCGGGCATTGCGGCGGTGATGTTGTTGGCCGGCCAGCACGTGGTAAGCGGCGCAATGACGGTTGGCGACCTGGTGCTGATTAACGCTTACATTATCCAGGTCAGCCTGCCGCTGAACACGTTGGGCTTCGTATTCCGCGAGGCCAATGACGCGATGACCAACGTGGAGCGGCTGTTTGCGCTGCTGGATGCGCGCGGTCAGGCAGGCGAGGATGGTGATGTTGCGGCGGCGCAGCCGCTCGTGGTGCGCGGTGGCGAGATCCGCTTCGAGCATGTCGACTTCAGTTACGAGCCCAGTCGTAGGATCCTGTGGGATGTCTCGTTCCGGATCGAGCCGGGCCAGACGGTGGCCGTCGTGGGAGGCAGCGGCTCGGGCAAGTCGACGCTGGCCCGGTTGTTGTTCCGCCTGTATCAGCCTGATGCGGGATCAATCAAGATCGACGGGCAGGACTTGCGGCTGGTCACACAGCGCAGCCTGCGGGCGGCCTTGGGTATCGTGCCGCAGGACACGATTCTGTTCAACGATACGATCGCGTACAACATCGGCTACGGTCGTGAAGACGCGACCAAGGCCGACATTATCGCCGCCGCGCGGGGCGCGCAATTGGGCGAGTTCATCGAGCGCCTGCCGGATGCCTACGACACGCGGGTCGGCGAGCGAGGCGTGCGCTTGTCCGGCGGGGAGCGCCAACGCGTGGCCATTGCACGCGCGCTGCTCAAACAGCCGCCGATCGTGGTGTTTGACGAAGCGACGTCGGCGCTCGATACCCGTTCGGAGCGGGCGATTCAACAGGAATTGATGCGTGTGGCCGAGCACCGCACGAGTCTGATCATCGCGCACCGGCTCTCGACCGTGGTTGATGCCGATCGCATCCTAGTCATGGAGCACGGGCGACTGGTCGAGCAAGGGACCCACGCTAGCCTGCTAGAGAAGGGTGGAGTCTATGCGCAGATGTGGGCGTTGCAGGCGCAGCAACGCGAGTTGGAGCGCGCCGAACAGCGCTTTGCGCTTTTGCCGATCAACGTCGGTGCGCTGGTCGACAACGTGCTGGACGCGCTGCAGGAGGTCGCGGTACGCCATCAGGCGAGCTTGTTCAAGCGTATCACCGACGACAACCTAATCGTCACTGGCGACGCGGCGACGCTGCGGCGCTTTATCTGGCAGTTGTGCTGCACCGGCATTGAAGCAGGCGGGGCAGGCAGCCGCATCGAGGTAAGCGTGGCTCGTCACGACAACGATGCACGCGTGTCGATCTGCACGCCGGATCTCGAGACGCCGGAGTTGTCATTGTTGGATCTGGAGTCACTCCAGGCCGTGCTTGAGGAGCAGCGTGGGTATATCTTGCGCAGCCGCGACGATGTCGGATCCACGATCCACATCACGTTACCGCTGCGGGCCGTCGCGGAGTTGCCCGCCGCTGACGGCCTCGCGCCGCAACCGCTGCAGGCGCTCGGCGCCGCGCGACTGGACGGCGTACGCGTGGCCTGTGTGGATGATCACGAGGAGGCGCGCGACGCGCTGTCCGCGCTGCTCACCAGCGCCGGAGCGCAGGTCGCGGCGTTCAAATCCGGCCAGGCACTGCTGGACTACCTTGGGCGCACGCGGCGCGACGACTGGCCGGCCGTGATGGTCTGCGACATCGACCTGGGCGAGGAAAATGGATATTCGATGATGGCCCGTGTCAAGCAGCTTGAGGCGGCGTGTCCAGACGACACCGCGTGCCGGATCGAAGTAATCGCGCTGTCCGGCTACTCAAGTGAGCATGAGCGGGCGCGTGCCGTCGAAGCCGGTTTTCGCGGCTATCTGACCAAGCCAGTCAAGGCGATCGATTTGATTGCCGCACTCAGAGCATTAGCCACTCATTCAAGGAGAAACTGATGAGCTTGACGACGCCCAGCCCGCTAGGGAACCTATCCACCCCACGCCGCAGCGGTAGTCTATATGCCGACCGCAGCGCGGCCAGCGCCGCGATCGAGATGTTGCTGCCGACGCTATCGGCGGCGCTGCACAACACAGTCGTCGGCGACAGCGGGTGCTTGCATATCGTCGTGATGGATCCGGCACTCGGTCCTAGCGACGCGTGCTTCGAGGACGCGATCCTGTACGAGCATTCGATGCCAGATCCGGCGCAGTGGGACGCCGATTACCGCGCGTATGCACGAGCCAAAGCGCGGCTGTCGTGGGAGCACGGTATAGACAGTCGGCTTGTCCAGTGCAGCCAGCCGCACCGTTTGCGCCGCGGTGACACGAACCTGTGGGGCAGTGTGGCTCAACACGGCATCGTGGTGGGCGTCTCGGGGGCCCAACCATGGTTTGACGAGGCGTTGGCCGGATGTGTCGCGCATTGCCTGCGCGCTATCGCGCGGCACCGCGCTGAAGCGGCGGCGGGCACGCTGGCGCTGTGATCACTAACGCGGGTCCGCGCCCCGTACCCCGTCGCACTGCACCTGGGCGTTTTTGCCAATGCCATTATAAAAATGGGTAACGGGTCGAGGCGTCGACCTGGCTGGGATGGCTGCTGTATGCGCCTGGTCGTCTGTGGGTGCATTGGGTTAGGGGCGGGCACGCCATTCGCTCAACAGGAGCCAGAACGTTTGTCTTGACAAACGTTTGACTCACTGAAGGAGCGAACGTGGCACAGAATGCAGACTTAACGAACCCGATTCTCACCGGCAAAACAGCGTTAATCACCGGAGGCGCCCGTGGCCTCGGTGCGGCGATATGCGACGAGTTGGCACGCGCCGGCATGAATATCGTCGTGGCCGATCTTCATGAGGACCAGGCGCGTGCAACCGCGGCCGAGTTAGGCCAGCACGGCGTCAAGGTCGTGTGGCAGCGGATCGACGTCAGCGACGAGGCGTCGGTGCAACAGGCGATGCACGCGATACACGAGTCGGTGGGCGAGCTCGATGTGGTCGTGAACAACGCAGCGATTGATGTGACGGCCGCGATCGAAGACGTTGACGTCGCCGCCTGGCAGCGCGTGCTGATGACGAACCTATTCGGCCCCTACCTGATATGCCGGGCGGTCGTGCCGATGATGAAGGCCCGAGGCGACGGCCATATCGTCAACATCGCATCAACCGCTTCAAAGCGCGCATGGCCAAATGCCTCCGCCTACCACGCGACTAAGTGGGGACTGCTGGGCTTCTCTCATGCGATACATGCAGAGTTGCGTTCGGCTGGCGTGCGCGTGTCGGCCATTGTGGCCGGCGGCATGCGCACTCCGTTCTTGCTGGACCGTTTTCCCGATATCGACGTCGATACGCTGCAGCCTCCCCAAAATGTGGCCGCGGCCGTACGGTTCGTGTTGACGCAGCCGCCCGGCACGGTGATCCCTGAAGTCACGGTGCTGCCAATGAAGGAAACGTCATGGCCGTGACGCGCGGAGCCAGCCGCGGCGCCGTGCTGTTGGACAAGGACGGCACACTGCTGAAGAATGTGCCCTACAACGTCGACCCGGCGCGCATGGTGCTGGCGCCGAGCGCCGCACAAGCACTGCGCCGGCTTGGCGCACTGGGCATGCCACTCGCAGTGGTGTCGAACCAGCCCGGTGTGGCGCTTGGCTGTTTTCCCGAGGCAGCGCTGTGCACCGTGCGTGAGCGGCTTTGCGCGCTGTTTCGCGAGCACGGTGCAGTGCTCGCGGGGTTCTTTTATTGCCCGCACCATCCGAGTGGGGCGGTGGCGCACTACGCGATCGAATGCGATTGCCGCAAGCCGCGATCGGCGTTGCTGACGCAGGCCCTCGCGTTTCTGGACGCCGCGCCGCAATACAGTTGGATGGTCGGGGACATCCTCGACGATATCGAAGCGGGCCGTGGCGCAGGTTGTCGCACGATCCTAGTCGATTGCGGCAACGAAACCGAATGGCAACACGGTCCACAGCGTGAGCCGGACTTCGTAGTCGAGCGGCTCGATGCCGCGGCCCACATTATTGCCGCGCAGTGCAACGGCACGCCCGTTGAGAGAATCGGACAGGAGGCGGCCACATGAGCACGGGCTGGAACAACGCGCGACGCATCCTGTGTGTCCGGCTCGACAACATGGGCGACGTGCTGATGACTACGCCTGCGCTGCGCGCGCTGAAGGGTGATGACGGCCGTCGTCATCTAACGCTGCTCACCTCCAGCGTCGGCACCGCGCTGGATGGGCACCTGCCGATGGTCGACCAGGTGTGGGGATACGACGCACCATGGGTCAAGCACCCGAGCGCGTCGCCGGACGCAGCGCCGGACTTCGCGATGATCGAGCGACTGGCAGCCGGTCGGTTTGATGCCGCGGTCATCTTCACGGTCTACAGCCAAAGCCCTTTGCCGGCCGCGATGATGTGCTGGCTGGCGGGGATTCCGCTGCGTCTGGCGCACTGCCGCGAGAATCCGTACCGCTTGTTGACTGACCGCGTTGCGGAAACCGAGCCGCACCAGCGCGTTCGCCACGAAGTGGTCCGGCAACTCGAACTGGTCCGCTCAATCGGTGCGACGACAACCAATTGGCAAATGGAATTTGCCTACAGCGAACAAGACCGACGGTCATTGCAGCGTCGGCTGCAAGCCGCCCGGCGCCGGCAAGGCGCGCCGTTCGCGCAGCTTGGCCACGGACGCTGGCTGGTGGTTCACCCCGGAGCCAGCGCGCCGTCGCGACGGTGGCCTGCGGAGCGCTTCGGCGAAGTGGCTGCGCAACTCGCCCCGCAGTTCGACGCGGTTGCGGTGACCGGCAGCGCGGCGGAATCCGCGTTAGTCGACGCGGTATGCGCACGTGTCGGCAAGCGCGCGGTGCCGCTGGCCGGCCGGTTGTCGCTAGGCGAGATGGGCGCGTTGGTCGGCGCAGCGGATGTGTTGATTACCAACAACAGCGGGCCGGCGCATCTTGCTGCGGCCGTTGGCACGCCAGTTGTCGATCTCTATGCGTTGACCAACCCGCAACATACGCCATGGCGCGTGCCGCACCGCGTATTGTCCACCGACGTTCCGTGCAAATACTGCTACCGCAGCGAGTGCAGCGAACCGGGACACCCGTGCCTGACTGGCGTGGGGGTCGATGAGGTCGTCGCGGCTGCGCGCAGCTTGCTGGACGGACACGATGCTGCCCAGGCCGAGCGCTGGACCACATGCTGTTGGCAGCTGGGCAGTCCGTCCCTTGCCAACGTAATTCCAATCGCAACCGCGATAGCGAGAGCCTGACCATGCCAGACACCCGTACTCCACTTTATACCCTGGGGATCAATGCCGCATTCCACGACAGCGCCGCGTGCCTGGTGCGCGACGGCGTGGTGGTCGCCGCCGCCGAGGAGGAGCGCTTCACGCACATTAAGCATGGCAAGCGGCCGGTGCCGTTCTCGACATGGGAATTGCCGTATCACGCGATCGACTACTGCCTGTCGGAAGCGGGCATCGTACTGCGCGACGTGCACCACGTCGCGTATTCCTATGACCCTTGGCTGCAAATCGATCGCGGGCAACAAGAGCCGGGGTTCACGTTGCCTTTGTCCCCGTCCGCCCATCGCAAGGCAAGTGGACACGTATCGCCGTGGGATCCGCTGTTCCTATCCTACGTTGTCAACGCGCCGCGGCAACTAGCCGACGGAGTGCCGCACCATTTGCAGAAGCGTTGGCGCGGCGTGATGCCGGATGGACCCTTCGAATGGCATTGTGTCGAACACCATTTGTCGCACGAGGCGAGTGCGTTCCTGGCGGCACCGTTCCAGCGCTGCGCGGTGCTGACAATGGATGGCCGGGGCGAAAAAGCCACCACCAGCTACGGCGTATTCGACGGACACCAGTATCGACGCATCAAACAGGTCAATCTGCCCAATTCGTTGGGATTGCTTTACGAGCGAGTGACGCGCTATCTCGGCTTCCTGCACTCGTCGGACGAGTACAAAGTGATGGCGCTCGCGTCGTTCGGCAAACCGGCCTACATGGACGCGATGCGCCGCCTCGTGCGCTATGTCGACAATGGCGACTACGAAGTCGAGAGTATTGACCTTGTCTCGCTGTTTGGGCCAGCTCGCGAGCGCGGCGGCCCGCTCGAGCAGCGGCACTATGACATCGCCCATTCGCTGCAGGCAATGCTAGAAGAAGTCGTGCTGCACATGGTGCAGTGGCTCGCACACACCACGGGCGAAAAGCAGCTTGCGATGGCAGGCGGTGTGGCGCTCAATTGTGTCATGAACGCCAAGGTCCGCGACAGCGGATACTTCGACGACGTATGGGTCCAGCCCGCCGCGGGCGATGCCGGCACGGCGTTGGGCGCCGCGCTGTGGACGGATTTCCAGCAGCGCGGCGTGCGCGACGGCAAAGCAATGGACCACGCTTACCTCGGTCCGGCGTACGACGAGGCGACCATCCAGGCATTGCTGGATGAGGCGCAACTACCCTACCGACGGCTGAACGATGTGGCAGCCGACACCGCCGCGTTGCTGGCCGACAACCGGATCATTGGATGGTTCCAGGGACGCATGGAGTTTGGTCCACGAGCATTGGGCGCCCGCTCAATATTGGCTTCACCGATCGACCCCGGCATGCAGCAGCGCCTGAACCGCATCAAGGATCGCGAGGATTTCCGTCCGGTAGCGCCCGCTGTACTGGAGGAAAAAGCGCACGAATGGTTTACCGCACGCAAGCCAGGTCGGCTGCATGCCCCGTTCATGCTGTTCGTGTACGACGTGGCGCCTGGCCGGGAAGAGGCTATTCCGGCGGTACGTCACGTCGATGGCACAGCGCGGGTACAAACGGTGAACGCGGATCAGCACCCGCTCTATCACAAGCTGCTAACAGCGTTCGACCGGTTGACCGGTGTGCCGGTGTTAGTGAACACGTCGTTCAATACGCGCGGCAAGCCGATCGTATGCTCGCCACGCGACGCGCTAGAGTGCTTCTGGACCTCGCCGCTCGACGCGCTGGTGATCGGCCCGTTTCTATTGGAGAAACACCGATGACCGACGTCCCGGACACGGCAACGCGGATCATGGTGTCGGTGGTGGTGCCCACCTATCGACGCCCCGATCTGCTGGTACGGTGCCTGGACGCGCTGTGTGCACAGGTGTTTGATCCGAGCGCCTTCGAAATACTTGTGGTCGATGACGACCGCGCGCGTTACAGCGCAAAAAGCGTGGTTCACGCATTCGCACAGCGCAGCAGCGGCATGCCACGCGTGCGTTACATTCCGGCCTGGCGCACCCGCGGCCCAGCGGGCGCGCGTAACGCGGGCTGGTACAGCGCGCAAGGAGCGATCATCGCGTTTACCGACGACGATACGGTGGCCGATCCGATGTGGCTGCGGGAAGGGTGCGATGCGCTGGCACGCGATCCGACGGCTTGCGCAGTTGCGGGACGCATCGAAGTGCCGCTGGGTGACGCGCCGACCGATTACGAGCGCGACTCCAGCGGCTTGGCGCACGCCGAATTCGCGACGGCGAACTGCTTTGTGCGCCGTGACGCGCTCGTGCAGGTCGGCGGCTTCGATGAGCGCTTTACTCGCGCTTGGCGCGAGGACGCTGACCTGATGTTCATGCTGCGAGAGCACGTCGGGCCCATTATCAACGCACCGCAGGCTCGGGTTCTGCATCCGGTGCGCCCAGCCCATTGGGGCGTAAGCATTGGCCAGCAGTCCAAAGTGTTCTTCGATGCGTTGCTCTACAAGAAGCATCGGCGCGTGTACCGCCAGCATATCCGTCGGGTGCCACCCTGGCATTACTACATCGCCGTAGCAGCGTTGCTCTCGGCTGCGGTATTGCTGGGCGCCGGTCAGCGTGGCGCGGGCAGCGTGGCGCTGGGCATCTGGGTAGCGGTGACCATCTGGTTTTGCTGGCGGCGGTTGCGCGGCACCTCACGCGCTGCCTCCCATATTGCCGAAATGATCGTCACGTCAATTGCAATCCCGCCCGTATCGCTGTATTGGCGGCTGCGCGGCGCGCTTCACTTCAAGGTGCTTTTCCTATGACACCCAATACAGTGAAACAAGTCGGCGAGGCAAGGCGCGAGCCTGCCGGACACGCGAGCATAGCGGTATTTCGCGCGTTGCAGCTGGGTGACATGCTGTGTGCTGTGCCCGCGCTGCGTGCGCTGCGGCGTGGCGAGCCCCACGCCAAGATCACGCTGATCGGCTTGCCGTGGGCGAAGCAATTCGCACAGCGCTTTGCTGAGTACATCGATGACTTCGTGCCGTTTCCGGGCGCGCCCGGATTAGCTGAGCAGCCCGCCGATGCGGCGCGCCTTGCAGCGTTCTTTGAGCAATGCCGCGCTCGACGTTTTGATCTGGCGATCCAATTGCATGGTAGCGGCACGCATACCAACCGTATCGTCGCGCAGCTCGGCGCAGTCCAAACGGCCGGATTCATGCCGGCGCCCGGCGACGGGGCAGCGGGCGGCACGGCATACCCGCTCGACAAGACGATCCCGTGGCCTGAGTCGGTCCCCGAGATCGTACGCTATACGCGGCTCATGCAGGCACTGGGCTATGGTGATGGGGGCGAGCACCTGGAGTTTCCGCTGACTCGGCTCGACCATGCGGCATGCCGCGCGCTTTGCGAGCAGCACGAATTGCCGTCGCAACAGTTCGCGGTCTTTCATCCCGGAGCGCGCATGCCATCCCGGCGATGGCCGGCACAGCGGTTTGCGTCGGTGGCCAACTGGCTGTCGCGACGCGGCATGCGCATCGTCGTGACCGGTACGGCATCCGAGGCAACGCTTGCCGACGAATTGGCCCGCCGGCTCGAGGTGCCGTGTGTCAATTTGTGTGGGCGTACGTCACTCGGCGTAATGGCCGCCTTGATCGGGCGAAGCAAGATGCTCGTATGCAATGACACCGGGGTGTCACATATTGCAGCGGCATTGCGCACGCCCAGTGTGGTGATCGCCTGCGGCAGCGATGTCGCCCGATGGGCGCCGCTGGATCGGGAACGCCATCGTGTATTGGCTAACTATCCGCCATGCAGGCCGTGCATGTTCGACGTTTGTCCGTACCAGCATGCATGCGCGACAGCGATCGACGTACGGGATGTTACGCATCAACTCGAGCAGATGCTCGAATCGGAGGCTTACCATGCCGCATAAACGTTTGCGGGTTCTCACTTGGCACGTTCACGGAAATTACCTCTATTATTTGTCGCAGACGCCGCACGACTTCTATGTCGTGACTAAGCCTGGCTCGCCGCCCGGCTATGGCGGCTGCGCAGGAAACCTGCCGTGGGGCCCCAATATGCACGAGGTGCCGTACGATCAGGTGCGCGCGGCTTCGTTCGACTGCGTGCTGTACCAGCACCATAAGCACTATGCCGAAGACCGGCAACACGCACTCAGCGAAGCACAGCGGCAATTGCCCGCGCTTTTTGTCGAACACGACCCACCGCGAGAGCATCCGACCGATACATTGCATCCGGTTCAGGATCCGAATGTGTTGCTGGTGCACGTCACGCCGTTCAATGCGCTGATGTGGGACAACGGCGTGACACCCACACGCGTGATTGAGCACGGTGTGCTGCTGCCGGACGGTGTTGCGTATCGCGGCACGCTGGCCAAGGGCGTGACGGTCGTCAATCATCTGCGCAAGCGCGGCCGACGCCTGGGCGCAGATATATTCGAAGCGGTACGCGAGGCGGTGCCATTGGATTTGGTCGGGATGGGGTCCACCGAACTGGGGGGCATCGGCGAAATCCCGAACTTAGCATTGCCTGGCTTCGTTGCGGGTTATCGTTTCTTCTTCAACCCGATCCGCTATACGAGCCTGGGCCTAGCAGTGGTCGAAGCGATGATGCTCGGGTCGCCAATCGTTGCGCTGGCAACAACCGAGATGGCGCAGGTTGTGCGCAGTGGCCACAACGGCATGGCCGATACGCGGCCCGCCGTATTGGTCGACACGATGCACCACTTGCTCAAAGACCCGACGCTGGCCCGCCAGTGGGGCGACGCCGCACGGCGCGATGCGCAGGAACGGTTCAACATCGTACGATTTGCCGCCGACTGGGATCGCGCATTGCGCGACGTCGCCGCGTGAAGCGGATGACCCGCCGCTATCCGCCGGCTTCGGCCGCCTCGACGCAGCGACGCATCTGATCAACGTACGGCGGGATCACGCGGCGCTCGCTGAGCACCCATCCGAGCCCGCGCAGCGCCTGCCACCAGCCCGTTAGGCCGCCTTCCTGCCATACGCGCGGCGCCAATTGCAGCGTGCGCTGCAACGCGGCGCCGGCCGGAAGACGCAGCCAAGCGGCCCATACGGCGTTGCGCGCCAGCAGGCTGCGCCGCCGGCCTGCGTCGCGGACCGGCGACGGATAGTGGCACACGGTCAATTGCGGGGCGTACACGAGCGACCATCCGGCACTGGCCAAATCGAGCGCCAACACCGCTTCTTCACCGCCAATGAATAAGCGTGGATGGTATCCGCCGGCAGCCAGGAACGCGTCGGTACGAAAAGCGGTAGCCCCTGCAAGCAAACCTAGGATCGGTGGGCCGGGAAGGGCGCAAGGTGGCGTAATCGGACTAGTGCGCATCAGCTCGCAGACTGGATCCTCGCGACGCTGTGGGCCGACCAGCACGCGAGCGGTCAGGGAACCGACTTGTGGATGGGCGTCCAGCAGATCGGCGGCCAGTGATAGCGAGCCGGGCTCCCACCACGTGTCATCGTCACAAAAAGCAATGTAGCGGGTACGCGCGGCGGCCGCGCCGAGATTACGGCCAGCAGCGCCGAGATTGCTTGGCGCCTGGATCAGCGTGACATGCGCAAAGCGCTGCGCGACCTCTTGCGCGGTACCATCACGCGAATCGTTGTCGACTACGATGATTGGCACGCGCTCGGGCAGCGCAGTCAGCCGAGTCAACGTCCGAGCCAACTCGTCGCGTCGCCGGTACGTGAGCACGATGACCGTAATGCGATCCTCGTGGTGCGGACTGGCCATCGACGCGCTCATGATGCCGTAGGAACACGTTGCAACTGCCAGTAACACTCCGCGCGCTCGAGGTCGAGCAGCGTATCGGGCCTGAACAGCGCGACCTGGCTCCGGTACGCCCGCACGGCCTTAGCTTTCGCGAGCGCGCTGCCGTCGGTTGTGTCCTCGTCCACCAATGCCGCCGGTTGCGCTGTCCAACCTTGTGCCTTCCAGTGAGCCAGCCGTTGTTTCATCAGGCCCTCCTTGCGCCGATACAGTGCATCCTCGTAAAAGAACCAACGTCGGGTGGCAGATTGCTCGCCAAGCAGCGCCAGCATCGCGTGCTGCACCCGGAGGTGGTCGCGGTGAAACAAGCCGGCCGGCGCCAGCACTCCCATCTGCGCATGCGTATCCAGCAGCGAGCGAAGCGCGTCAAGCAACGCATCGTCAGATACGGTGCATCCGTACTGATCATCCAGGAAATCTAGCCAATGAGGTTCGGCCCGAAGGATCGACAGGGCATGCCGGTCTTCGACGCGACGGGCCTGCATCGCTTCGTGCGCAGAAGCGAAGCCTGCGTCGCGGTCCCATAGTGGCGTCGGCATCGCGCGGGGCGGTATGCCGGCAAAGACGGTCGCGACAATCGAGCCGGGCGCTTGGGCAAGTAACCGACCGCAGCCGAACACTGCGTCGTCCAGATGCGGCGAAATGACGAGCCAACGTGTAGTCATGCCTGCACCTGCTGCGCCAGTTCGCCGGCCTGCCCAGCATGAGCATGCGCGGCGGACACCGCACGCCGCGCGTCGGCAGGGACACCATTCGGACCGCCAGGGGGCCGATGAACGTTCGGCGCGGCACGTTGGACGAAATAGCGCACAGTGCGCGCGAGTCCGTCCGCCAGCGTCGTGGCCGGCGACCAGCCGAGGCGCTGGGCGGCCAGCGTCAGGTCCGGACAACGTTGCCGCGGGTCGTCCGCCGGTAGCGACGCATATCGGATTGGCACACGGGCCCCGGTCACGCGGATGACCTCGCGAGCGATCTCGCCGATCGTCACTTCGGCGGCGTTGCCCAGATTAACTGGCTCCGCAAATGGACTCGGTGCCTCCATCAAGCGGATCAAGCCGTCGACCAGGTCGTCCACGTAGCAGAACGAGCGCGTCTGAGTTCCATCACCGTAGACGGTCAGCGCTTCACCCGCAAGCGCCTGAGTGATGAAATTGGATACCACGCGTCCGTCGGCCGGATGCATGCGGGGACCGTACGTATTGAAGATCCGCGCAATGCGGATATCAACGCGATGCTGCCGATAATAATCGGCAAACAGGGTCTCGGCGCACCGCTTGCCTTCGTCATAGCATGAACGCACCCCAATCGGATTGACATTGCCCCAATACTGCTCATGCTGCGGATGCACCGACGGGTCGCCATAGACCTCGCTGGTCGACGCTTGCAGGATCCGCGCCTTCACGCGCTTAGCTAGCCCGAGCAAGTTGATCGCACCGTGCACGCTGGTCTTAGTGGTTTGAACCGGGTCCTGCTGATAGTGGATTGGGGAGGCGGGACACGCGAGATTATAGATTTCGTCGACCTCGACATACAACGGAAACGTCACATCGTGACGCATCATCTCAAAATTCGGCGCATCGAGTAGATGGGCAATGTTGTCCTTGGTGCCAGTATAAAAGTTGTCCACGCATAGCACGTCGTGGCCAGCCGTCACCAAGCGCTCGCATAAGTGTGAGCCAAGAAAACCGGCGCCACCGGTGACCAAAATCCGCTTGCGGCCATATTCTTTCATTACCCATTCTCCTTCTGGTTCGGGGTGGCGGTTACCGGCATGATGGGCGAGCGCCGACTGCCTCCCAGCGAGGCACCCGCGCACGTGGGCCGCCGCGTTGTGTCGCGCAACTCGTCATAGACTTGAGCCAATCGCGCGGCGACGCTATCCCACGTATAGTCACGCTGCACGCGCTGGCGGCCCGCCAGGCCCATTGCCACCGCCTGTTGCGGATCGCTGCGCAGCGCCACCAATTTACGGGCCAGCGCCGCGGGCTCGCGCGGCGGCACCAAGTAGCCCGTTACGCCATCCACAACGGTGCTGCGGATGCCACCGACATCGCTACCGATCACCGGCGTGGCGCAGGCCATCGCCTCCACTGGGGTGATGCCAAAAGGTTCGTACCATGGCGTGGTCACAAATACATCGGCCGCACTGTAGAACAGTCGCAGCACATCCCGGTCGCGGCGGCCGACGAACGTCACGCGCTCGGCAACGCCCGCCTGCTGGGCGACGCGCATCAGCCGCGCCAATTCGGGACAGCGTTCCGGGTCAGGCGTATAGTCGTCGCCCCCGACCACATACAGCCGCGTAGGCTGAGCAGGGTGCGCCGGCAAGTGGGCAAGCGCTTCGATCACGTTGTCTACGCCTTTGCGCGGCACTAGCCGTCCCAACTGTAATATGGCGAACTCGTCCGGGCGCCATCCGAGTCGCGCGCGGGCCTCGAGCCTCGGTACCGGTTGAAATTCATCGCTGTCAAAGCCGCATGGAATGACCCGGATGCGTCGCGGGTCACCCGGATACAACGTCGTCAGGTCGATCTGGTCTTGCGGGCATTCAGCGATCACCCGATCCGAGCACTGCACCAGCTTATCTTCTATCGCAAAACGCTCGTCCGGAAACGCGTCGGCCATGCCTTGATGCTGCCGACGTACTCGACCTAGCGCATGAAAAGTGGTAACCAGCGGGACACCGAGCTGTTGCTTCACGCACAGCGCCGCCTGACCCGACATGAAGAAGTTCGCGTGCATCACATCGTAGGGCACGGGTTGCCGTCTGAAATAGTCGATGAGGAAGTCGGCAAAGCACGCCATGTACGGCAGCATCGCTTCTTTCGGCATGTCGTTGGGTGGTCCCGCGGGCACATGAATGACCTGCATCCTGGGACCTATGCGCATCACCTCCGGCAAGTGAGGATTGTCACGGCGGGTAAAGACGTCAACGTGCCAACCGCGCAATGCCAATTGCTTGGCCACATTAGCCACGTAGATGTTCTGGCCGCCTGAGTCAACGCCGCCGATCACACCCAACGGCGAGGCATGCTCGCTGATCAGGGCGATTTTTTTTTGCATAGTGACTGCTCCCGGTTGATGAAGGCAGCGATGCCTTTCTCGGGTGCACTATGCAAGCGATGTACCCGCGCGTCGATCGGACCCTGTCACCCGCATTGCAGCGCGCCGAATCAGGGCAAGCCTTAGCGAAGTTCGAAAAAGTTACAACCGCGTGACACCATCTGAGTATCACCGCTGCGCGTTGCTCGGCGGTGCAGCAGTGTGGGAATGTGCTACGGGGAACGCAGTTTGCGGCGCGATGATCACGCGGCGCGTGCAAGCCTGCCGCGCCCCTTATGTGTCATTGGCTTTTAAAGGAGATCGTTATGACTTCCCGTCATCCTCACACCGGTCACGAATTGAGCCACGCGCGGGCGCATGAAGGTGACCGCGTCCAGCAAGACCATGATAAGGGCGGTCACCAGAGCGGGCATGGCAAGGCGCCAAGCCCGGTTGATATCCAGAAGGCGCTCAAGGGCATGGACTACCCGGCCAGCAAAGAAGACGTCATTCAATGCGCGCAACGCTCGCATGCCGACGACAGCGTGCTGGAGATGCTCAAGCGTATTCCGGAGCGAGAGTATGGCACCCCGGCTTCGGTATCCAAGGAAGTCGGAAAATTGATGTAATCCGCGCGTGCCGCGTGAGCATGACCGGCGGCGCAGCGTGGCGTTGGCGGCGCCGGGGCCCGATCTTGTTACTGCCGTTACTGCCTTATATTGGCGACGACATCCCCGCTACGGTCACCGTCATCAGCACGGTAACACTTCCCCAAGCCTTGATTACAATACCGCTAGTTAGCGCGCCCGCCATGCGACGCGCGAGGCCAATCGCGTCACCAGCACCAGCATCGGAACTGCGTCGACGTCATCCAGTGCCAGCACCGGAGCTGCGCTGACGTCACCCCAGTACTGGAACTACACTGACGTCATTGAGGACGGCGGCCTAACACAGATATAGACGGCGCTGCCCGCAAAGATGAGAGATGGCGAGCATCTCGCAACCGATGATGCTCGCTGAGAACAGCAGCAAAGCGGCCTCGCCAGCGATTGGCCGCAGCAAGTTGGCGGCTTGCCCGTCGATGCAATAGGGTGAATGATCGAGCCGGGCAAGCGTGTCGCTTCCTTTATTGAGGCGTCAGTTCCTGGGCGGACGTATCGGCCTCGTTGCCCTGGGCGACCAGGACATGAATATTGCCGGGTACGATGTCGCCAATGCCGCCCGACGGGATCGTCAAGATGAGCCAATCGGCGTTGTTAGCTAAGCTGACCGGCGCGCTCGTCAGAATCGGCGTCTTCGTGCCAGCATGAGTGACGATGACCTGATACGTGCCACCGGATAGGTACACTGAATCTTGACCGGATTCGGGTACCGCATGCTGATAGGCGATGGAGGACACCGTGGGTGTCACGCTGGAGATGTCGGTACCGGGCGCCACGACGTAGATGTCCACGTTTGGCGCGTTAAACGACGCATTGAATCCCCGTACGCGTGCCTTGTCCGAGAGCAAGCCTTTGTCATACGGATCGTCGATCACGGAGACCGCGGATGGCGAACCCTGGATTGCAATTGTCGTGTAATGGCGTCCTTTGGCTGCATTGAATGCCTGTGAGGCCAGCGTCAAAGACGTGCCGGTTGCATTGTAGGTGGCGGTCTGGGTGCCTGCGCCGACATCGCGATAACGCGTGACGCCCTTGTACTGTACGTCGGTCGCGTTCGCTTGCCCGTTTAGGTAGTAATCCAGATTCGGGCCAATCGGAACGGCATTGATGAACCTTGCCTGTGGAGAACTCAGCCCGAGTTCGGTGCCGAGGTCCTTTTCTCCCCCACCACACGCGCCCAACATCAGCGTGGCCAGGGTCAACGTCGCAACGGTACGGATTGATTTCATAACATCCTCTTAGTTATCGGTAGAACAAAGCGAACGAATGCTGAATTCCGTTGTGGCAACGGTGTTTTGCTTGACATCGCATTCGTATATGGCTTTGGTCTGGTATTTCAACAATGGCCTCATCGTATTGTTCAACGGACATATCGGGGGCGTTTCGAAAGAGCAAGTGCTGTTCCCGGACGACGTGGGCTACGCAGCTGGTCCGGCTGGTACGCAGCTTGCGTAACCGGAACGCTACGGCAAGCGGCGATAAGCCGACAATACGGCGCGCATGCGCCGCAGGATCACACGAAGGAGGCTCCATGGCGTCACGAATGATTTGGAAAGGCGCGATCAGTTTTGGCCTCGTGCATGTACCGGTGCAGCTATATCCGGCCACCCGGACGGTGAAGCCATCGTTCCGGATGCTGGACAAGCATTCGATGGATCCGATCGGCTATCGGCAGGTCAACAAGCGCACAGGAAAGGAAGTGTCGCGCGAGGATATCGTGCGCGGCTATGAGTACGACAAAGAGCGCTATGTGGTACTGACCGACGAGGAGATCCGCGCGGCCAATCCAGACTCGACGCAGACGGTCGATATTTTGACCTTTGTCGATTCGAAGGCCGTGTCGTTTCTGTACGTTGATACGCCGTACTATCTCGTGCCGGATCGGAAGGGCGAAAAGGTCTACGCGTTGCTTCGCGACGCGTTGAAAGCGACCGGCAAAATCGGTATCGCGTTGGTCGTGATGCATGGCCGCCAACACCTTGGCGCACTGATTCCGGTGGGTCCGTTGCTCGCGCTGGACACGTTGCGCTGGAAGGATGAACTACGGGCGTTGGCTGAACTCCCGCTGCCGGAAGTCGACGCGAGGAAGGCTGGCGTCACGGCTCGTGAGTTGGAGATGGCCAAGAAGCTCATTGATGACATGAGCGGCGAATGGAAACCCGAGGACTACCACGATACGTTCCGGGACGACATCCTGGCGTTGGTTGAAAAGAAGATCCGAGCGGACAAGACGAAAAAAATCCCAAGTATTGAGAGCTCGGCAAAAAGGCGGGCCGCCGATGTGGTTGACTTGTCTGAGCTGTTGCGGCTCAGTCTTGGGCAGCGCAAGGATGGATCGAGCATCGACGAGGATATGGCCGGTGCCGACAAGCGGAAAAAAACGACTGCCCGCAAGGGGCCCGCTACGAAAGCGGGCAAGGGCGGAGCGAAAACTGCGACAGTATCCCAAAAAACTTCTCCGGGCAAGCGCCGCGCCGCGTGATAGGGGTAAAAGCGTTTTGTCTTGTTATGGACGAAGATCATAACGCAGTGCTTCGTATCACAACGGATCATCTCGTATTTTGTGACACAATTGATGGGCGTTGACCACTATAATTCTGGTCCGCCAACGCCACCCGCGTAAGCAACGCATTTAATCGCACAGCATTTATGAGATCACCGATCGCGTACGCTATATTTTTGGTTTTGTTGTTTAGCAGTTCTTCCAAAATATTCGCCAGCCCAGAAAAAAAGGGGCAACAAGAAAAACAGCTTATTATAACTGGAAAGATCAACCCCGGCGCATGTGAAATAGCTGAACTGTCCCCTTCGCGAATCAACCTCGGGACCTTAGATTCACTTCATCTGGAGAGAAACATGGTGACGCGATTGGAACCGCAGGACGTCAAAATTGGTATCCAATGCACCGCGCCTACGTCGATAGTGATCCGATCGAGCGATGATATAGGTGTTGCCAATCCGTTCGCGATAGGCGGTACGTTGCTCGACAATGCGACGGCAACGCTAAGTGAAAGACTTGGGTCCCTAAGAGGTACGCTCGCTTCCAATGGCAAACCGATTGGCGTATACGCAATCGAGTTGCATGATATGAGATACGCGGACGAACGGGGCGAAGGTGATGCGGAACCTTTGGGAAGAAAACAAGGGATGGAAGGATGGGAAGCGTTCGATAATGGTACGGGCGACTCTCGACTACTTAACGGCCCATTCGATGAGTTGACATGGTCCTCGGATGGGATTAGTCCTGTCAATGGTATGCTTTTTGATGCAACACTAAAAATCATACCTTACATTATACCGACCGGTCAGTTGAACCTCACCGATACTATCGATTTTGAAGGAAAAACCACCATTACGCTAACGTATTAACTCGCATCAAGCAGTGTTGTCTAGACGGAATTTAAAATTGAACGTACTGAAGTATTGGCGCGCAGTAGTATGCGCGATCCAGGCGCTTGTATGTGCCTATCTCGGAATGGGGCCGCATTATGCCGCCGCAGTCGGTGTCGTGCCGGAGACCTCAGCTGTACTGATCGACGAAAATAGCGGCGAGGCGGCGATCAAAGTGCGCAACGCTGATGCTCATCCGATTATCTTGCACACGGCCATCATCGATACAAAAGAGGACCCTGACAGGCTAATCGTGGCCACACCTTTGGCGGCCAGACTTGAGCCGGGTGAGTCCCAGCTGGTTCGCTTCATGTTGATCAACAAGGAGCCACTAAAATGCGAGCGGATGAAACGGGTCGTATTCGAGGGGCTGCCACCCGAATTATCCAGCCATAATGCAGTCGATTTGATCGTGCGGCAAGACCTTCCGGTCATTGTCAAGCCGGCAGCTTTGCCCGTAGACAAGGAACCGTGGAAACGATTAACGGCACAGGTCCGGGACGGCGTGGTGACTTTATCGAACCCGTCTAACTATGTCGTACGACTGGAACAGCGTGCCCAGCTTCTGCCGCGCAAGGCCACGGTTATGTTATCCCGTCGCTATATTCTGCCCGGCGAACAAGTCCGGGTCGGTGAGGCGAGGCAAGCCGGCACTAAGACGATTCGTTTATTCCCGATGACGCGCTACGGCTATACAGTCAGTGCATATGATCTGCAAGTGACGGCCTCGCACTAAGCCTGGGCGGGGACCCATCGTGCAGCACCGTAACACCGCCACAGGGCACGCTTGGCCGGGTGTGCGATGCACCCCCGCTGTATTGCTGTATGTCAGCATCACGAGCGCGAGCGCCGCTGCGTGGGCCACCGATAGTGAAGTCAAATTTGACCTGGATAGGCTGCGCGCTCGCGGTCTGCCGGTGGAACTTGCGAACTACTATGAACGTGGCGCCCGCTTCGATCCCGGTTATAACCGCGTATCGCTTTGGGTAAACGGCGCATCACGAGGAGAAATCCAAGCGTATTTCAAGCCGGATGGCAGCCTGTGCGTAACGCGTGAACTGCTCGAGCGCGCCAGCTTGAACGTTCCTGAGGGATTGGCGAGCCCGGCCGACGCGAGCTCTAGCCACGGGGCGTCCCATTCGTCACCGTGCGTCGACTATCAAGCTGCATTTGCGCAGACCTTGATAAAACTGATTCCGCATGCATCCCGCATCGAGTTGATTGTGCCGCCACAGGCGGTTCGTCGCCGAACGCGCGTACCGAAACAGTTTGATGACGGCGGTGTCGCAGGCCTGTTCAATTACGACGCTTATCTGTCTCAGTGGCGTCACCCGACCGGGACAAGCCGCAACTTCAACGTGCGCTCGGAGGGCGGCTTTAATGCCTATGGTTGGATCGTGAGATCGCATCAGTCGCTACGCGAATCGCGGCGCCGCCGATACTTGTTCCACGACAGAGCGTATGCGCAACGAACGTTGCCGGATATGCAAAAGACGCTGCAAGTTGGCCAGATCCTAGTGTCAAACGGGGTAATCGGTGGCATCTCACTCGATGGCGCACAGCTCACACCGGACACCGCGTTGCTTCGCACGCAACTGCGTGCACCGCGTGTGGAGGGCATTGCTTCTTCACAGGCAAGCGTCGTGATCCGGCAAGCCGGTCGCCAGATTTATTCAACGCTCGTTCCACCCGGCCCATTTGCGATAGACGACGTGGAACTGTACAGCGATATGTCCGACTTGACCGTGACGGTCACTGAGGAGGACGGATCTCGGCGCGAGTTCGTCGTGCCCGTTACGTCGCTTGGCGCGGGCGCCGCGGTCGATGCACCAGGATTTTCGTTGGCACTCGGCAATTTCAACGGCCGTACGATAACGTTTCCCGGGGCCGTGCTGACAGGCGCTGGCTGGCTTGGTCCGGCCAGCAGCGCGGCAGCCGCTGCGATCGTGGCACAGCATTACCAAGCTGCGGGAGCAGCGCTGACGGTCTTGCCACGGCGTGGCCCGATGCTTGCGACGCAACTGCTCGCCTCACGACATTCACCGGCATTCGCTTCCGGCATTCGCGCCAGCATACGTGTGAGCAGCCACCTGGGCCGCGACTTTTCCGCCAGTGTATCCGCGGGCGCTCGGAGTGCAGGCTTTCGCCATCTCTTTGATTCGAGAGCGAACAGCAGGCGATGCAGTGCAATGGATTATTCGGTTCAGTTGAACTATGCGGCACCCTATGGATCGGTCGCTCTTGGATACGGGCAGTCATTTGTTGCCGGCAGCACGACGGGGCGCTACGTGAATGGCGCGATTTCAATGCAAGTGGCCGGCGTATCGGTCGGGCTGGTAGCCCGATGCGATTCATCCCGTTTTGGCAAAGCACGCACTTCGACATACCTGAGCGTTAGTGTTCCACTGGGCCGCACTGGCGTTCGCGCACACGCGTCGCTGACAGACTCGGCGCTCCGGAGCGGCATGCGGATGAACCATTCGCTGGGCAGCAGAACGCACTATAGCGGGTCATTTCAGCGCGACCATGCGCGCGGCGACACGTCGGTCGACGTGGACGTGAGTCATGGCAACCGTTTTGCACGTATGTCAGCCGGTGTGTTGCGTTCGTCACGGGCGTTATCCTACTCGGCGGCATTGAGCGGCTCATTGGCGGTACACCGCGACGGGTTCGGATTTTCTCCTTACCGGATCGGAGATACGTTCGGTGTTGTATCGACATCTGGCGTGCCTGGCGTGACGATTCTCACGCGTGCGGGTGTCGTGGAGACGGATCGCACTGGCCATGCGATATTGCCGTCGCTGCCCGCGTACGTGGCCTCGCCTGTCGAGATTGCGACACGTAGCTTGCCACGCAACGCCGACGTGGACAATGGCTACCGGGCCGTGCAGCCCGCACGAGGTTCAGTGCAAAAGGTCCGATTCAACGTGACGACGGTACGCCGTGCGCTGCTGGAGGTATCGACAAAGGGCGGCTCGACGATCCAGCGCGGGACTCCCGTACTGGATGGCATGGGCAATATGGTTGCGACCGTACTGGACGATCAGCAGGTGTTCCTGCCGCTCGCTACGCCAGAGAAACCCTTGACCGTCCGACTCACGGATGGTGGACGTTGCCAACTCACCTACACGTTACCTGACGAGCCGGATCCCAAGCGCACGTTTGAGCGTGTGCCAGCGTACTGTATTCCGGTTCCAACGGAACGGTAACAGTCTACCTTCAATTTTTTTATTTATATATATATATGTCTGTAATAGTAGTTAACAACAACCGCGTCACGCTGTGGATAACTGCAAAAACACGTTAACGGATCAATACGATACTGTTCTGATAACGCTATGCGGGGTCGGGGGATAGCACAGGCAAAAGTGGGATAACGCGTCTGCGGCTCTGCGTTGCCAATGCATTGTCCAGATTTCACGCAACAGCTGTGCATCCGGCTATCCAGAGGTTGTCCAACGCCATGAGTGGATAACTGTCCAGCACGGGTGCTGGTCGACTGCCTTGGAGGTTGATCGCGCAGCGGCCCGGACGGCTAAGCAGGCAAGTTTGACGACGCGCGCTGATGGACGGCGTTGGGCGAGCACGCTACTCTTCCTATAATTGCACTTCGTGTGCACTGGTTGACGCAGATCTTCGCAGCGGTTGCGTGGTTGGCTGCACGACCGTGCGCCCTCATCATGTCAATGGAGGCCTGATATGTCGATTCGCATAGGCGACGAAGCACCCGATTTCACCGCCGATACCACGGAAGGTCAGATTCGTTTCCACGAATGGATCGGCGACCATTGGGCGATTCTGTTTTCGCATCCGAAGGATTTCACACCAGTGTGCACGACCGAGCTGGGCTACGTCGCGCGGCTGAAACCCGAATTTGACAAGCGCAACACGAAGGTGATCGGCCTGTCGATCGATCCGGTCAGCGACCACAAGCGTTGGGTGGGGGACATCGCCGAGACACAAGGCTATCCGATCAACTATCCGTTGATCGGTGATGAAAATTTGAACGTCGCGAAGTTATACGACATGATTCATCCCAATGCGAGTGCTGGGCCGCGCAACGCGAATGACAATGCGACCGTACGCGCGGTGTTCATCGTTGGTCCGGACAAGAAAATCAAGGCCACGCTCACCTATCCGATGAGCGCGGGGCGCAACTTTGACGAAATCCTGCGCCTGCTCGATGCGTTGCAACTGAACGCGAAGCATTCCGTGGCGACGCCGGTGAACTGGAAGCCAGGCGACGACGTGATCATCCCGACGTCGGTCTCCGACGAAGAAGCGAAGAAAAAGTATCCCGAAGGCTTTAAGAGGCTTAAGCCGTACCTGCGCACTGTCGCGCAGCCGAAGTAACCTAGGTGAGCGGCCTCTCATCCGGACCGTTGCGGATGTGTACAGGGGGTTGCGTTTTTGAAGAGCTAGGGTTTATACTTAAATCTGTCTCCTCCATGTCTCCTCCGATATGGATTCAGCCCGCTGCATTGGCGGGCTTTTTTTTCGCTCTCGTATTATTCGACCCTGATAAAAGAACGCTGTGACGCTCCATACGTGGTGGCTTTTCGTTGCAACCGTGTTCGTTGTATCGGCCATTCCAGGCCCGAACATGCTGTTGATGATGTCCTGCGGCGCGCGGTACGGCTTGCGCCGAAGCAGTTGGGCGATGGCTGGCTGCCTATCGGCGCTGATGCTGATGTTGTCCGTTTCGGCCGCCGGACTGGGGGTATTTCTGCAAGCTTGGCCAGCAATGTTCAACGTATTACGCGTGGCCGGCGCTGCTTACCTGGTGTACCTGGGCATCAAGGCGTGGCGTGCGCCGGTGGAGTCGGCGCCGCACGGTGCGGCCGATACGCGACCGGTCGAGCGTGATGCGGCGCATCGTGTCACGCGCTTTGCGATGTTTCGCACAGGCTTTCTGGTGGGCGCGAGTAATCCGAAGGCCATACTTTTCGCTGCCGCACTGCTGCCGCAGTTCATTAATGCCGCTGCGCCGACGTGGCCGCAGTTCAGTGTGCTGGTGCCAACGTTTGTGCTTATCGAAGTTGGTTGGTACGTGGTCTATGCCGGATGCGGCTCGCGGATCGGAGCACACCTTCGCAGCCGTAGCATGGCGAAGACGTTCAATCGGCTCACCGGCAGCGCATTCGTCGGCTTTGGCGCGCTGATGGCGCTGGTGCGGCATTAAGCGCCGGCTTAGTATGCGAAGTATAAATATTGGAATGCGCGCACCAGGTGCCGGAAATCGGCAATGCGCGGACGTCGTGAACGCGTCGGCGCTTAAAAAGACGGATCGGCGCGACGTAGGAAAGTTGTATCGTTGCAACACTGCGTAGGAAGACCCGGTATGGGCAGAAGTATGTTGCAATGCACCAAATAACTTGTTATAGTGAAGCCGTCTCCTCCATGTCTCCTCTGATATGGATTCAGCCCGCCGAACGGCGGGCTTTTTTTCACCGTGCATCATGGCGACAGCGAAAGCCGCTGCGGTGATCCGACGCACGTCGCGCGTCAGAATTGATTTATACGTCAGTGTCAGGTAAGTCAGGACTAGAGAGGTCTTGAGTTCTCCGTCCGTCACAGCCAGTTTGATGCTATCGGTAGCTTTCACAATCAGCGATGACGTCGTTTTCAGTAGAAAATGCGTCACCGCTGCCTGCAACGTCAGGCCGTTAATCCGATCCGTTCGTCTGCGTCGATGGCGAGGTTCATGCACTGCACGGCTGCGCCGGATGCGCCCTTGCCGAGATTGTCGAGCCGTGCGATCGTCATGATGCGCTCTTCGTTACCGAAGACGAACAAGTCGACGCGATTGGTGCCATTATTGGCTTGCACATCGAAAAAGCCATCGTCCAAGTTCTCCGGCGCACCCAGCGGCATGACCCGAACAAACACTTCGCCGGCATAGTGGTCGGCCAGCACGGCATGAACGTCGGCTGGTGTCACCCGGCGTGCCAATTGCGTCGCGGGAAGATAGGTCGTAACCGCGAGCCCTTTGTAGAACGCGCCGACGATCGGTGTAAACGCCGGCATTACCGTCAGCCCGGAATGGATCGTCATTTCCGGCAGGTGTTTATGCACCAGCCCAAGCGCGTAGGGGCGCGGACTCGATAATGCGGGAGTCGGGTTGCCCTCGTAGGCCGCGATCAATTTCTTGCCGCCACCACTGTATCCGGTGATCGAATAGGCTGTCGCGACGAAGCTGGCCGGCACGATACCAGCATCGACCAGCGGGTGCATGGCCAGCACGAACGCCGACGCATGGCATCCGGGCACCGCAATGCGCTTGCTCGCGCGGATTTTTTCTCGCTGCGCGTAGTTCAGCTCGGGCAACCCGTACGCCCAGTCCGGTTGTGTGCGGAACGCGGTGCTAGTGTCGATGATTACCACGCGGTCGTTGTCAACTAGCGACACGGACTCGCGCGATGCGGTATCCGGCAGGCACAGAAACGTGACGTCGGAGGCGTTGATCAGCCGGCGCCGCTCGTCAGAATCCTTTCGCTTCGCCTCGTCAATACGCAATACCTCAATATCGCGCCGCTGCGCGAGGTATTCATTGATTTTCAGCCCCGTCGTGCCGTCCTGCCCGTCGACAAAAACTTTGGTTGTCATTGCGCGCCCGCCTTATGCTCCGATACCGTTAAATAGGTATTTTAAGGCCCAGGGCGGGACAGATTCGTGGCGGTTACGAAAAAAATGCCGTTATCGGGTATAGGTCACGATGATCCGCGCGGCGGCGAGGGCGGCCACCGAGATTTCGTGTTCGAACATCGCGGCAGGACGCCCGCTGGCCAGCCGCAGGTCCTGAGTGCGCAGCGCCCACACGGTGACGATATAGCGATGCACTCTGCCGGCCGGTGGACATGGGCCGCCATAGCCGTCATCGCCAAAGTCGTTGCGGGCCTCGATGGCGCCGATCGACTTCAAAAAGCCCGATCCGCTGGCATTGGCCGGCAATCGATGGACGTTAGCTGGAATGCCAGCGACGGCCCAGTGCCACCAGCCGCGACCCGGTGCATCGGGATCAAAGACCGTCACCGCAAAGCCCCGGGTGCCGGGCGGCGCGTTACGCCACGACAGGTCCGGGGAATGGTTGAATCCGTTGCAGCCGCCCTTGTTGTAGACTTGCGCGTGCGGCACGTCCTGGTTGGGGTGCAACGCCGCGCTGTACAATTCGAACGGGCGGTTCACGCTGCCCGCCGACGTCGGCATGGTGTTGGCGGGTGCATTATCCGCCTGGGCGAGAGGTTGTGCGATCAGCAGCCACCCGGCCATGGGCAAGGTCTGCCACACGCGAACAGGCAAACGGCGAGATGCTCGAGACTGCTGGCGACGCGGGCGCATGGGCCGGAAACCTCCTGTCCTTGACGCAACGTTGTTATAACGAACAGTCAGGCACAGCGCGTTCGGTGCCGGTCGGCCGGAGCGGGACCGGGCAGCGCCGGTAAACACACAGGCAGTCTATCATCCGGATCCGCTTGCAAGGTAGCTGCGGCGCCGGCGACCACGGCTGAGGGCCTTCCAGATGCGACAAAGCCGCCCGTTAGGGCGGCTTTGTCGCATCTGGCATCGACCTCGATGGGTTCCGCTATTGCGGCGCGGCCGTCGCGCCGCCATGCGCGGCCGACCATTGAGCGGGTGCGTGCAGGAATTTTTCGACTTCGTCTAGCGTTTTCGCGTCGAAGTACCCGTTGTCCTTGGCCACGCGCAACACGTCCCACCAGGTCGCCAGCGCGTGCAGATCGACGCCGACCTCCTTGAGCACCGACACGCTTTCCTTGAAGATATGGTAGTGGAACAGCACGAAGCAGTGTTCGACGCTCGCGCCGGCGGTGCGCAACGCATTGATGAAGTTGATCTTGCTGCGGCTGTCGGTCGTCAGGTCCTCGACCAGCAGCACCCGCGAACCTTCTTGCAGAAACCCCTCGATCTGCGCATTACGGCCAAAACCCTTTGGCTTTTTGCGAACATATTGCATCGGCAGGCCCATGCGGTCGGCAATCCAGGCGGCGAACGGGATGCCGGCAGTTTCGCCACCCGCCACCGAGTCGATCTGCTCGAAACCGACACCGGTATAAATCGTCGATTCGGCCATGTCCATCAGCGCGCTGCGTACGCGGGGGTAAGAAATCAGCTTCCGGCAATCAATATAGACCGGGCTCGCCCATCCGGACGTGAAGATATACGGCTTTTCGGCGTTGAAGTGGACGGCCTGGACCTCGAGCAGAATCCTGGCGGTGGTGTCGGAGATCGTTTGACGATCGATGCCTATCATCGGGAAAATCCTTGGAATCGGGGATGGGTCGGGCGGGACTGCGCGACGCGCGTAGCCCATTATTATAGCTCAGTCGGACACCATGCTGGCTGACCGCGCCTGGGGTCACGGTACGCGCCGCGGATTGATCTTCCGTACCTGTGTAATCGGACAGCAGTTCATGGGGTGTACACTTATCGTCCCCGCCATATCCAATTTCCATCTATCTACACGTCGCACCATGGACGAACAACTGAAGCAAAGCGCTCTGGCCTATCACCAGAATCCAAAGCCCGGCAAGATCTCGGTCACTCCGACCAAGCCGCTGTCTAACCAATTCGACTTGTCGCTCGCTTACTCTCCAGGCGTTGCGGCCGCGTGCGAGGCGATCCATGCCGAGCCGCTCGACGCGCAGAAGTACACGTCGCGCGGCAATTTAGTGGGCGTCGTCACGAACGGCACGGCGGTATTGGGGCTTGGCAACATCGGGCCGTTGGCCGCCAAGCCGGTGATGGAGGGCAAGGGTTGCTTGTTCAAGAAATTCGCCGGTATTGACGTGTTCGACATCGAGCTTGCGGAATCTGATCCGGACAAGCTAGTCGAGGCGATCGCGATGCTCGAACCGACCCTGGGCGGCATCAATCTGGAGGATATCAAGGCGCCGGAGTGTTTCTACATCGAGCAGAAGCTGCGCGAGCGGATGAAGATCCCGGTGTTCCACGACGATCAGCATGGCACGGCGATCATTGCGTCGGCGGCGATTCTGAACGGCCTGAAGGTCGTCGGCAAGAACATCGCCGAGGTGAAGTTGGTCGCCTCGGGCGCGGGCGCGGCGGCGATTGCGTGCCTGGACCTGCTGGTCAAGCTCGGTCTGAGCAAGGACAATATTCTCGTGGCCGACTCCAAGGGCGTGATCTATGAGGGACGCGGCCATCTCGATCCGTCCAAGCAACGCTATGCCGCGCACACCGATGCGCGCACCCTAGCTGACGCGATCAAAGGTGCCGATGTGTTCCTCGGTTGCTCGAGCGCTGGCGTGCTGAAGCCGGACATGGTCAGGGAGATGGCCAGCAAGCCGTTGATTCTGGCGCTGGCCAATCCGGAGCCGGAGATCCGGCCGGAGGAGGCCAAGAAGGTCAGGCCTGATTGCATTATCGCCACAGGCCGCTCCGACTATCCGAATCAGGTCAATAACGTCCTGTGTTTCCCGTTCATCTTCCGCGGCGCGCTCGACGTGGGGGCGACCACGATCACCGAAGAGATGAAGCTCGCCTGCGTGCGCGCGATCGCGGAGCTGGCCGAGGAAAGTGACCAGGGCGACGAGGTGGCTAAGGCGTACGAGGGCCACACGCTCGAATTCGGCCCTGAGTATCTGATCCCGAAGCCGTTCGATCCGCGACTGATCATCAAGATCGCGCCAGCTGTCGCGCAGGCGGCGATGGATTCACGCGTCGCGACGCGTCCGATCACCGACATGGAAGCCTATCGGGAGCAGCTTGCCACGACGGTGTACCGCACCGGCATGGTAATGCGACCCGTATTTGCCGCAGCCAAGGCGTCCAACGCACGGATCGTGTTCGCCGAGGGCGAGGACGAGCGCGTGCTGCGCGCCGCACAATTCGTGTTGACTGAGCGCATCGCCAAGCCGATCATCGTCGGACGTCCGGCCGTGGTCGAGATGCGGTTGAAGAAGATGGGTTCGAAGCTGCGCGCCGGCCACGACTTCGAGGTCGTCGATCCGGAAGACGATCCGCGTTACCATCGGTGCTGGCAGGACTACCACGAGCTTGGCGCGCGCGCGGGCGTGACGCCCGAAGTGGCCAAGGCCGCGATGCGCAAGTCGAACACATTGATCGGCGCCATGCTGGTGCGGCTCGGCGACGCCGACGGCATGGTGTGCGGCTTGATCGAATCGTTCCATAGCCATCTAAAGTACATTGATCAGGTGCTGGGCCGCGCCAGCGACGCGCAGCACTATGCGGCGATGAACCTGCTGATGTTGCCTGGCCGTAACTTGTTCATTTGCGATACCTACGTGAACGAAGTGCCGAGCGCGGAGCAGCTTGCCGACATGGCGATCCTGGCGGCGCGCGAGGTCGAGAAATTCGGCATCGTGCCGAAGATCGCATTATTGTCGAACTCAAATTTCGGCAGCGTGCCGACGGCTTCCTCGCAGCGTATGGCGCAGGCTCGTGCGTTGATTGCCGAGCGTGCCGCGCACTTAGAGGTCGACGGCGAAATGCACGGCGATGCGGCGCTGTCCGAAGTAATCCGCAAGCAGGCGATGCCCGGCACCACGCTCAGCGGAGAGGCGAATCTACTGATTATGCCGAACGTCGAGGCGGCCAACATTACGTACAACCTGCTGAAGATGATTGGCGGGGAGGGCGTAACGGTCGGGCCATTCTTGCTCGGTGTAGCAAAGGCTGTGCACATTCTGACGCCGGCGTCCACCGTGCGCCGCATCATCAACATGACTGCGGTGGCATCGGCCAACGCACGCGTTGGCTGAGCGGCGCCTCATCGTTGCAGTCGGTTGTCCCTGCCGGCTGCCGTAGCCAGTTGCGCAGTTGCGGGTTCGGACCGCTCGCGCTGGCGAGCGCGATGCGGCCGCGGCTGGGACCGGCGCGTGTCCCGAGCCGGCGCGTACTCGAGCCATCGGGCGTGTCGGCCGAGCGCATTCAAGCATTCATCCGGGGGGGGGGCGGTTTTGCACCCCTTTTCGGTCGTCGGCCGTTGAGCCCGGCGCCTATGCGGCGGCCCCGTGCCCCGGTGGGCTAACGTCGTCTGAGCCGTTTGCCGTCAGGCCACCGTCCACTCGGTACCCCCAGCCGGTGACGCGCGCCTCTTGAATCAGCGGCAGATCAGGCCAGCGGATATTGAGTCCGCCGTCCGGCATCGTGAAAACCTCGGGCAGGACGATGCGTACGCGTTCGGGATCCACATCGACGGAGGCGGAGGACTCGACGACATCGGTCACGCATTTCATGGCGGTCCACAGCTCCGGTTTGCCTTCCTCCGATTAGAGCTTGAGATCACCAAAGCTTCAAAAGAGTCGTGGTGTCTTGTGGACACGTGGACTCAGTGCGTTATTTTTGTCGTTGCCCAAAATATTCGCACTTGGGTCAATCCCCCACATGCGCAGCGGTAGGATGCGCTCCTGCCTGGCAATAGGCCAGCGACAGTGCCGGCTGGAGGCGTGGGGGGAATACGCGGATACGTTGCGTTGCTCGGTCCCGGCGCAGTGGGACTGGCTTGCTGGCGTAAGTGAATGTGCGGCTGGGAAAGTGGGGCGGGTTGGGAGGCGGGACAGACGATGATCCGCGTGCGGACGCACCCACTGAGGGTGTGCGCCGCGCCGGCTAAGCGCTGCGACGCCGACGGCAGCCTTCCGTGCCGCGGTCGGATCGTGGCCAGAGGTCGTAGCGTGCTATGCGATGACCGGCGACATAGACTATCTGCAGCGATGGTTTGACGCGTCCAGCCTCACACCATCAGTGAGGCGTGAGGGTATCAAGCGGCCAGCCCGGCAGGCACCATGCGGAAAATATCGAATAGCTGGGACGCGCGCCGCGCCTGGCGCTTCATCGCGTAGTCGAACATCGCAGCCTGTTCTTGCAGCAGTTCGGCCATGATGCTGGATGGATCCGCTGGCAGCAGCGTCAGGTATGCGTCGGCTTCCCCGTGCGCGTATTCGATTTTCATGCCGGCCTTCCTCGCGATGTGCATCATCGTCAAATTGCGCGACAGGCAATGCATATACAGCGTCGTCACGCGGGTATTCCGGCCACGCATCGCGGCGCGCTCAAACAGTTGCGTGCCGATGCCGCGGCCACGGGCGCGCTCAAGTACCGACACGCCGAACTCCGCGGTACGCTTGTCGCCGTTGTCAGGCAGATAGGCAAGATGACCGACACCAACCAACTCGAGGTTGTCGTCGAAGACGCCGAACACCGTATCGCGGGAAAAGTCGATGCCCTCGACGTAGTGTTCGATCAGATGGTCGGGAACCCGTTGCCCAAACCGCAGCAGCCGATCGTCATCGCTCAGCGACAGGAAGTGTGCGTGCAGCCGTACGCGATCGCGTGGCGACAATTCACGCACGAGCGCCGCTTTTGGCGAGGCGCGGCGCAAATCATGCACCGTTATCGGACCAGGGGCCGAGTTCAACGCTTTCATCGGGTTCTCCTGCGGGCGGCGGGCTTACCGCCTGCCCAGCTCGCATCAGTTTCTGATGCACTGCAATATGCATTTTACAGGAAAACCCTAAATTTCTCCGGGAAAACCCTGAGTTGGATTGGAATGGATGTTCTAAAACCGCCATCAAGTAGCGTAAAAACGCCTTATGACAGGCGTTGTGGGTGCTATTGAGCCCCAACGCGGGGCGGATTGTCACAGCTAGGGCACGATTGCTGCAACGTCCGGCGGCGCGACCAGTCCGCGTTCGAGCACGGCGACGACCTCGTTTGCGAAGTTCGCGTAGGTCATCGTGCCGCTCGGCTTGAGCCACGTGAAGGTCCAGTTGATCATGCCGAACACCATCATGGTGAGCGCCATTTGGTTGGACTTGGTCACGCGCCGCGGATAGGCGCGAGCCAGCTGGCGTGCAAACGCGGCAACGATGTCGCGTTGCCGGTCCAGGATGATTTCGCGCTGCGTTTGCACCAGATACTTGACGTCGTTGAGCAGCGCGACATGTCGCGTGTGCGACGTTTCGTACTCAGCGAGGAAAGCGCGGATTAACTCCGCGAAGGTTTGCTGCTCGTTCAGTTCCCGTCGCTGACTGGCGCCCTCGACCTCGGCGATGATCAGCATTAGTCGCTTCGTGTACCGGTCCAGCAAATCGAACAAAATGGCCTCCTTGCTCTCGTAATAATGGTACAGGCGCGCTTTCGACGTGCCGCTGGCCGCGGCCAGTTCCGCCATCGACGTGCTCGGGTAGCTGGTCTGCGCGAATTTCTCGGCGGCCAGATTCAAGATCTGCTCGCGCTGGCTTTCGTGATCAGGAGCTCGGGTGCGGGCCATGGGGCAATTCGGTTGAGGATCTGTCCGGTTAGCGTGACATACACGTCGCCGGCCTACGGCCGCCGCACTTGCACATCACGCCACTGTTGACGCGCCTCGCCGCTGAGCGCGAGGCGGCCGGCCGTGACCAGTTCCCTGCACCGCCACAACGCGATCGCATCGGTCACGCAGACACCGAAGTCGACCTTCATGACCTGGGCGGCAACGTTGGTCGCCATTTGCCATCGATCATCGGTATGCTGTAACCATGCGTCGTCGATCGGCGCATAGGTGCCGGTCACGAAGCGGTTCTCGCGCCAGCATCGCACGTCGCCATTGAGCCGCCGCACGTCCTGCCACTCCAGCGCAAGCCGCCCGATGCGCAACACCGAAATCGGCGCGGCCTTCCGGATGCGCGCGGCCAGCGCGTCGGCGCCGAACATGCCGATTGTGCTCGCGCCGTCGGCACGCGGCGCGGTCTCGCGTGGCAACTCGCGTGTGCCAAGGGCCACTTCATTGAGCCGTTGCGGTTGGGTGCGCAGATACCATGCAACCCGACGCAGCATCAGTTGGTCCGACGCGCTTTGCGCGTGCCAGACGACGATATTCGTCGCTGCTGATCCGACGAGACGTTCCAACGTGGCGTTCTGCTCGTTCAGTTCGGACACGACATCCCGGTCCCGTTCGTCGAGGACTTGCTGCCAGAACGCCGCGCGTTCATGCACGTCGCTGTCGACAGCGCGGATCGGGCCAAATGCAAGATCGTCACGCAACGCAAGGACCTCCTCGTTGCGTTGTGTACTGGCCAGCGCTGCACGAAGCGAGGCGGCCGCCACATCCCCGTTGGTAATATGGATTGTTGTCATAGAAGTCGCCCGCTTACGCGGTAAGCGGGCCCGCGCTGCGCGGTTCCCGGCATGCCGCCAGTGCGCTGCGCGAGCCAGGCTATATGTGAACAGGCGCTAGTGTAAGCGATCGTTCCGGATCGTGGCCGGCGACGCAGCGAATGAGAACGGCCGACAGCGCAGTGCCGGCTCAGCGTTCGTCGTAGCTGACTACCACGCGTTCGCTGACCGGGTGGCATTGGCAGGTGAGGACAAAGCCGGCATCCACTTCTTGGGGCTCGAGCGTGTAGTTCTTCTCCATCCGGACTTCTCCCTCGATCACCTTGGCGCGGCACGTGCAGCACACGCCGCCCTTGCACGCGTACGGCAGCGCGAGCCCCGCGCGCAATCCAACATCGAGCAAGCTCACGCCTTCATAGGGCAGGCGCAGCTTGCGGCGCTTGCCGTCGAGCATGATTTCCAGGTCCGCCGCAGGAGTGTGTTCGGTTATTTCGACCGGTGGTACGCCGGCTTGCGGCAGCGGCGTGCCAAAGCGCTCCACATGGATGCGCTGTTGCGGCACCCCGGCGGCTTTCAATGCGTCCTCGGCGGCATCCATCATCGGCGCTGGTCCGCAGATGAAGGCTTCGTCGATCGATTCGGCCGGCACCAGCGATTGCAGGAAGGCGTCGCACTTGGCCCGGTCCAGCACGCCATTGAACAGCTCGACATCCTGCACATCGTCCGACAGCACGTGATACAGGATCAGCCGGTTCATGTACCGGTTTTTCAGGTCTTCCAATTCCTCGGCGAACATGATTGCGTCGACGCTGCGATTGCCGTAGATCAGCGTAAAAGTGCTGCGCGGCTCGACATCCAAGGTCGTCTTGATAATGGCCAACACCGGTGTGATGCCCGAGCCTCCCGCGAACGCGAGATACTGTTTGTCGTGATCGGCATTTAAGTGTGTGAAAAAGCGACCATCGGGCGTCATCACATCGATTGTGTGTCCCGGTTGCAGTGTGTCGAACGCAAAGTTCGAGAAGCGGCCGCCGCGCACCCGTTTGATGCCGATGCGCAATTCGCCGTCCCGCTCGTAGTCGGTGACGCCGACGCAGATCGAATACGAGCGGCGCGTTTCCTCACCGTTGATATGGGCCTTGAGCGTGACGAACTGCCCTTGCGTGAACCGGTACGCATCGCGCAGTTCGACAGGAACCTCGAAAGCGACCGAGACTGCGTCCGGCGTTTCGACGCGCACTTCGCGGATGCGCAGCGGATGAAATTGCACAGTGGCCATATTAATACGGTTTGAAGTAATCGAAAGGTTCACGGCAGGTAATACAGCGGTATAGCGCCTTACACGCGGTCGAGCCGAACTGCGACAGCCGCTCGGTGTTCGGCGAGCCGCAGTGCGGGCAGGCGGGCTGTTGCGCTTGCTCGCGTTCGTCGCGCGACACGATCCTGACCGGCTGCTGCGCTTGCGTTCCCTGCGTCGCGCAAGTCCGTGACGGCGGTGCGATCCCGTAGCGGCGCAGCTTTTCGCGCGCGCCCTCGGTGATCCAGTCGGTGGTCCATGCAGGCGCGAGCACGCTGATGACACGGTGCGGCGCGAGCCCCACGCCATCCAGCGCCGCGCCGATGTCCTCGGCGATCTGCGCCATTGCCGGACAACCCGAGTAGGTTGGCGTGATCACCGCTTCAATGACGCCGTCCGGTGCCTGTCGCACGTCGCGAAGAATGCCGAGTTCGCGGATCGACACGACCGGGATTTCCGGGTCGGGTACCGCGTCCAGCGCCGCCCACGCGCGGGCAACGGGTGAAGTGTCGGTCGAACTGTCTGGCATGCGTTTCTCTGTCGAATTTGGAAGCCGGCGCGAATGCCGGAATGGGGCCGAGAGTGGCCCGCACCGTCCTACCAGCGGGCGCCGGGATGCTGGCGGGCCAGACTCTGCATTTCCGCCAGCAGATAGCCCATGTGCTCGGAGTGCTCGCCCAGCTTGCCTGTCGTCACATATTGACCCATGGTCGGCCACGCAAGCGTGGCTTCGTTGAGCGCCGCCCGGACATGCGCCGACCAGTCTGGCTGCAGCGTTGCGTTCCGCGGGCCGATGCCCTGTGCCGCGATGGACTGCTCGAGTTCGTCACCGGAGAAGAACTCGCTCGTGTACGGCATCAGGAAGTCGACTGCGGCCTGTGTGCGGCGATGTGATTCGTCTGTGCCGTCGCCAAGCCGTACCAGCCAGTCGCGCGCGTGGTGCACGTGGTATCGCGTTTCCTTGAGCGATTTGGCGGCGATCGCGGCCAACTCGGCATCGCTTGAGTGCAGCAGCGCATTCCAGACGAGCAGCATCAGCGTCGAATACAGAAAATGGCGCACGATCGTTACCGCATAGTCCCGGTCGGGGCGTACAGTGCCGCCATACGGGCCGGCGTGCGGCAGCTCGAGCATCGTGTAATTGCGGAACTCGCGCTCCTCACGGAAGAATGCGTAGTCGTCTTCATCGCGCGCTTGACCAGTGAGCGCGGCCTCCAGTGAGCCGGCGTGCGTATAGAGCAGCCGGGCCTGGCCGATCAAGTCCAGGCTGATATTGGCCAGCGCGATGTCCTCTTCGAGGACCGGGCCATGCCCGGTCCATTCAGCATTGCGCTGGCCGAGAATCAAGGCGTTGTCCGCGAGGCGCAGCACATACGCCAGATGGTGTTGCGTTGGCATGGGCGTGGTCCGTCCTGACTTTACATGTGGTTGACTTTGTCCGGTAACTGGTAGAAGGTCGGATGGCGGTATATCTTGTCGCCGGCCGGATCGAACAGTTCGGACTTTTCTTCGGGCGCCGATGCGGTAATCGCCGCGGCTGGTACGACCCAGATGCTCACACCTTCTTGCCGGCGCGTATAGACGTCACGCGCCATGCGCAGCGCCATTTGTGCGTCCGCCGCATGCAGGCTGCCACAATGTTTGTGGTCCAACCCCTGTTTGCTGCGTACAAATACTTCCCAAATCGGCCATTCTTTGCTCATGGGTTCCTCCTCGATCCTTGCTGGCGCACCACTACGCCGCTTTCTGTTTGTTGCGCCGAGCCTGCTTGGCCTCGTACGCTAGCGCCGCCTCGCGTACCCAGGCGCCGTCCTCATGCGCCTTCACGCGCGTGGCCAGCCGCTCGCGGTTGCAGGGGCCGTCGCCGTTGACCACGCGCCAAAATTCTTCCCAGTCCACTGTGCCGTAGTCGTAGTGGCCGCGCGCCTCATTCCACTTCAAATCCGGATCGGGCAGCGTGACGCCGAGGACCTTGGCCTGCTCGACGGTCGCGTCGACAAATTTTTGCCGAAGGTCGTCGTTCGATATGCGCTTGATACCCCATTTGGCGGACTGGTTGCTGTGCACCGAGTCTTTGTCGCTCGGACCGAACATCATGAGCACTGGCCACCACCAGCGGTTCACGGCCTGTTGCACCATCTCGCGCTGTGCTGCGGTACCCTGCATCATGACCAGCAACGCATCGAAGCCTTGGCGTTGGTGGAACGACTCTTCCTTGCAGATGCGGATCATCGCGCGCGCATAAGGGCCATACGTGCAGCGGCACAACGGGATCTGGTTCATGATCGCAGCGCCATCGACTAGCCACCCGATCACGCCGACGTCGGCCCAACTCGGCGTGGGATAGTTAAAAATGCTCGAATACTTTGCACGGCCGCTGTGCAGCGCATCGAGCATCTGATCGCGCGACACGCCCAGCGTTTCCGCGGCGCTGTACAGGTACAGCCCATGCCCGCCCTCGTCCTGCACCTTAGCTAACAGGATCGCCTTGCGTTTCAAGCTCGGCGCGCGACTGATCCAGTTGCCTTCGGGCAGCATGCCGACGATTTCGGAGTGCGCGTGCTGCGAGATTTGCCGCACTAACGTCTTGCGATAGGCATCGGGCATCCAGTCCTGCGGCTCGATCTTGTCGTCCGCGGCGATGCGCGCGTCAAAACGCTGCTGATCTATGCTGGCAACGGGGCTGTCGGCCAGCGCGGTGTTGCCCGGTAGGTCGAGCGATTGCGTATACATGGGGAGTCTCCATCAGGATTCTCTACGCAGTATAAACCTACCGACCGGTCGGTTAATAGCTTTTTATCTTGTGAACCCGCTGCCGGTTAGGCGGCGCGTTATGCCGGTGGCCGGCCGAGTTGGCGGCAAGGCTTGCGTTGAAAAAATATTTGCTAGCCCTTGTGGTGAGCGTGCTATTGGCCTATGATTCGCACCCTCGCTGCAGGCAGTAGCGGGGCCGCTGAAGGAGCAAACGCAGCGGGCGGGGTGGGCAACGGGGTGTGAGGCGATCAGCATCGCACCGGGGTGGTAAAAAAGTTGTTGACGCTTCGCAAGATTGTGTTCATAATTTCGTTTCTCTGCTGCTGATGCAGCGACGCGATGCGGGGGCTGAGGCCGGATGGGCTGAGGCGAAGCGGTTGCGATGCT
>NZ_JAHLKN010000003.1:0-1198 GCF_021498065.1 Mycetohabitans sp. B3
GGCGTTGGGCTGTGGCGAACGCCCCCCGGCTCCGCCTACCTCGCTGGCTCAACCCGCACTCGAGCACCGCCTGCCCCGAGTGGGGGGGCCGGCAGAGAGGGTAGTCAAAGTGTCCGGCGCAGTACGGTCGCATCACGCGTACCTGTTTGCCAACCGTCACTCGACGCGCCTAAAAGTGCTCGTGTACGACGGGTTCCCGCACCGAACGACAGGCGCGAGCGCTATAGGCACGTCTGGATGCGCGACTGCGCTCGTGCGGTCTTGTTCCCCATCCGCAGAAAACGAAGGTGGTTTACTGCAAAGACACAAACCGCAAGGGTGAGTACTCATGCGTCAGCTTCAACTATCAGCTTAGCCGTGACCTCCTTGCCAGCAAAACAACAGTGCGGTTAACTGAACACGATGCGGGTTGACAGTTCTAGCGACTCATTGTGTTAGAGATTTTAGTACCCGCAGCGTCCTTCGCAAGTCCTTCAAATCATCGAGCGGCGCACCGGTCATGCCGGCCGTGAAAAGTTGCAGCAGGAACCGGACGGTGTTATTGCTGCATTGTTGCTAGTGGTGCGGCGAATAGACGGTAGCACATTCATTTAATGTTGCGTTGGATTGCCAGGCTTTGCGTTTCCTGGTCACTAACTAGGCGGTGCGCTACGGACCGCCGTCGAACAAATTTGAATACGTTAATTGAGTTAATGGTTACGGTGTCAGGGTGTCCTTTGATATTGCTACGACACTAAGTCTTTTTATCTGCATATTGGCGAGCCGACGTACTCCTTTTAAATTCCGCATCAAACTTCGCGCCTGATTGCATAGGAACGGGTCTACGCGTACTGTTCATGTCTTACCCCATCTGACTAGCACTTGGCGAATGATAAGAGACTTAATGCGGATTCTTAATGCAGCGTCAGTAGCAGTTTATAGTGCTCCGTTCGCTCGCCGCTCCAACTACCTCAGGTTCGCTTTATCAAGGAAGTTGTGTGTGCTTGGGGCTATTGCCGCATTGCTAATTTCCGATGATGCGAGATCAACCATAGTCGGGTCCGATACGCAAGATACGCCGATGGACGAAACCGCCTCGTACGATGGGCGGTTGAGCCAGCCGCAGGGGCATAAAAAACCATCGCGTTGGGATGTGAAGCCAGCCGATCTGCAAGACGCACCGATGGACGAAACCGCTTCGTACGATGAGCGGTTGAGC
>NZ_JAHLKN010000004.1:0-115278 GCF_021498065.1 Mycetohabitans sp. B3
GAAGCCGGCCGGTCTGCAAGACGCACCGATGGACGAAACCGCTTCGTACGATGAGCGGTTGAGCCAGCCGAAGGGACAGAAAAAACCATCGCGTTGGGATGTGAAGCCAGCCGATCTGCAAGACGCACCGATGGACGAAATCGTCTCGTACGATGAAGGGGTGAGCCAACCGAAGGTGCGGGCATCGCGATTAGGGATGAAGCCGTCCACGCTTGGTTCGGATACGCAAGATAAGCTGACTCCGGGATGGGAGTTGAAACAGCGACTGAACGTGACGGCTGGAACACCAACGGATGTTGGCGTACAAAGAGAAAAACGACGGCGCGAGAGGTCTCAGTCGGTCCCAATAAGTTTGCCCAGTGAGTCTTCGCCGAGGGAGGCAGACCGTTTGGCGAAAAGGAAGCGACCGACAAATGAACTGCTATCGGCCATGGACCTACAAAATGACAATGTAAAGCCCAGTAGCCCGCAGAAGGACGCAGCTAATCAAATCGACGGGGGAGGGCTGCACCCATCGCATACGGGAAAGGACCATGCCGACGACAGTCATGCGCCGTTATCTAGCATGCAAGGAGCTAACCGGGTACGCCAGCGGTCTCGGTCGCTACCAGTATTAGCGCCCGGGTTGGAACAACGCCGTTTGCAAGCTGATACGCCGTTGTTCGTTCCTGTGGACACGTCTGACGACGGGAATCCGGATGGCGCGCAACAGGTAGGGGCGCACGAATTGGCCTGGTCTCAATCGTCGTTTACCAATGTGCCGCCGATCACTATTTCCGGCACAGACGTTAACATCGTAGCTAACAAGGTTGCTGTGTTGCGTGATGCAAGTGGCAATACGCATACTCCAATTCTCGGAAAGAATAGTTCCGCCTTTGAGAGTGGAAGCAAAGGACAGAGGGCGTTGGCTCCGTATGAGCCTGTGGAACCGTATATTGTGGGCAGGGATGACGATGGATGGCAAAGCGGCCCAGCTCCGTCAAGGGGGATGAAGCCATCCACGCTCGGTTCGGATACGCAAGATAAGCTGACTCCGGGATGGGAGTTGAAACAGCGACTGAACGTGACGGCTGGAACACCAACGGATGTTGGCGTACAAAGAGAAAAACGACGGCGCGAGAGGTCTCAGTCGGTCCCAATAAGTTTGCCCAGTGAGTCTTCGCCAAGGGAGACAGGCCGTTTGGCGAAAAGGAAGCGACCGAAAAATGAACCGCTATCGGCCATGGACCTACAAAATGACAATGTAAAGCCCAGTAGCCCGCAGAAGGACGCAGCTAATCAAATCGACGGGGGAGGGCTGCACCCATCGCATACGGGAAAGGACCATGCCGACGACAGTCATGCGCCGTTATCTAGCATGCAAGGAGCTAACCGGGTACGCCAGCGGTCTCGGTCGCTACCAGTATTAGCGCCCGGGTTGGAACAACGCCGTTTGCAAGCTGATACGCCGTTGTTCGTTCCTGTGGACACGTCTGACGACGGGAATCCGGATGGCGCGCAACAGGTAGGGGCGCACGAATTGGCCTGGTCTCAATCGTCGTTTACCAATGTGCCGCCGATCACTATTTCCGGCACAGACGTTAACATCGTAGCTAACAAGGTTGCTGTGTTGCGTGATGCAAGTGGCAATACGCATACTCCAATTCTCGGAAAGAATAGTTCCGCCTTTGAGAGTGGAAGCAAAGGACAGAGGGCGTTGGCTCCGTATGAGCCTGTGGAACCGTATATTGTGGGCAGGGATGACGATGGATGGCAAAGCGGCCCAGCCCCGTCAAGGGAGATGGGGGTTGGGCAGGTGCCGGCGGAACACCCGGCCTTGCCTCGAAGCAGCACGTCAACGATGAGCGATGCCGGTGCAGATCCGGCTTCTGTCAGTCGAGCCGCTGTAATGGTGAAGACGGATAATGAAAAGCAGTCTCAAGTAGGCGAGAACATCCCTGAACCGGTTGTCAGCAATTCCTCAAGTGTTTCGAATAGTGGGCAGGCCGATCAATATCCAAACTCTGAGCCGGCAAAAACTCAGACCTCAGAGGCCAGTTTATCCCCTGCCTTGACAGCAGCTGACAAGGTGCAAGGCGTTGCACCAGATAACAGGGGTGGATCTGACTCGGCAGAGTTGCCGCAGCAGGTGCAGCCAGCCGGCCATGATGCGAGCGCCACAATGTCGGCAGCACACCCGGCCTCGCACCGAAGCAGCGCATCAACGATGAGCGATGCCGGTGCCCGTGTCGACAGTAAGCCAACACAGTCCGCTGGCGAGACCCGCACTCAGCCCTTGGCCCAGACCCCGGAGGCCAGTTCGTCCCTTGCCGCGCAGCAGACAGTGGCTGAGAAGGTGCGAGATGCTGCGCCGGGCAACAGGGGAAGATCCAAATCGGCAGTGTTGCTGCATCAGCAGCCCCAGGTGGCGAAGCGGTTACGATCCAGCAGTGAAGACCGACGCAGATCGGACGGTTTGGATGCAGCAGGCTTGGAGGGCGGTATATGGCAAAGCGGCCCAGCCCCGTCAAGGGAGATGGGGGTTGAGCAGGTGCTGGCGGAGCACCCGGCTTTGCCTCGAAGCAGCGCGTCAATGATGAGCGATGCCGGTGCCCGTGTCGACAGTAAGCCAACACAGTCCGCTGACGAGTCCCGCACTCAGCCCTTGGTCCAGACTCCGCAGACCAATTCGTCCCTTGCCGTGCAGCAGACAGCGGCTGAAAAGGTGCGAGATGCTGCGCTGGGCAGCAGGGGAAGATCCAAATCGGCAGTGTTGCTGCATCAGCAGCCCCAGGTGGCGAAGCGGTTACGATCCAGCAGTGAAGACCGACGCAGATCGGACGGCCTGGATGCAGCAGGCTTGGAGGACGGTATATGGCAAAGCGGCCCAGCCTCGTCAAGGGAGATGGAGGTTGGGCAGGTGCTGGCGGAACACCCGGCCTTGCCTCGAAGCAGCGCGTCAACGATGAGTGATGCCGGTGCCCGCGTCGACAGTAAGCCAACACAGTCCGCTGACGAGATCCGCACTCAGCTTCTAGCCCAGACCCCGGAGGCCAGTTTGTCCTTTGCTGCGCAGCAGACAGCGGCTGAGAAGGTGCGAGACGTTGCACCGGGCAATAGTGGCGGATCTGACGGGGCAGAGTCGCTGCAGCAGACGCAGCCAGCCGGCCATGATGCGAGCGCCACAACGTTGGCACACTCGGCCTCGCGCCGAAGCAGCACGTCAACAATGAGCGATGCCGGTGCCAGTATCGATAGTAGGTCCGCTGACGAGCCCCGCACTCAACTTCAGGCTCTGGAGGCCAGTTTGTCCCCTGCCTTGACAGCAGCTGACAAGGTGCAAGGCGTTGCACCAGGCAACAGGGGTGGATCTGACTCGGCAGAGTTGTCGCAGCAGGCGCAGCCAGCCGGCCAAGATGCGATCGCCACAACGTCGGTACACTCGGCCTCGCGCCGAAGCAGCATGTCAACGATGAGCGATGCCGGTGCCAGTATCGGCAGTAGGTCAACACAGTCCGCTGACGAGCCCCGCACTCAGCCCTTGGCCCAGAACCCGGAGGCCAGTTCGTCCCTTGCCGTGCAGCAGACAGCGGCTGAGAAGGTGCGAGATGCTGCGCCGGGCAACAGGGGAAGATCCAAATCGGCAGTGTTGCTGCATCAGCAGCCCCAGGTGGCGAAGCGGTTACGATCCAGCAGTGAAGACCGACGCAGATCGGACGGTTTGGATGCAGCAGGCTTGGAGGGCGGTATATGGCAAAGCGGCCCAGCCCCGTCAAGGGAGATGGCGGTTGGGCAGGTGCTGGCGGAACGCCCGGCTTTGCCTCGAAGCAGCACGTCAACGATGAGCGATGCCGGTGCAGATCCGATTTCTGTCAGTCAAGCCGCTGTAATGGCGAAGACGGATAATGAAAAGCAGTCTCAAGTAGGCGAGAATATCCCTGAACCGGTCGCCAGCAATTCCTCAAGTGTTTCGAATAGTGTGCAGGCCGATCAACCTCCAAACTCTGAGCCGACAAAAATGACGTCCTTGACATGGCCCAGCCCAAGTACGGCAGCCGCTACGTCACGTGACGCCGCTCCCGAACAAGACGTGCTTCATGGGTGGTTGCGCGAGGCGATCGCGGCAGAGTTGCCGTCGGTCATGACCGAGCAACTCGGTATTAGTGTCGACGAAACCCGCGTATCAGTCGGCACGCCTGGCCAGGAGCGCAAGATCACGCATGTCGCACGCGGCACTGAACCGACCGATGCAGTCAACAAAGCTCAGTTAGACGAAGCCGTTGCGCGTGTCGATCGTGACGCGTCAGCAGGCATTGCAGCGGCAATGGCGGTGGCGGGATTGCCACAACCGACGTTACCCGGGAAGAGTCTGGCGGCGTTTGCGGGTGCAACATACCGCGGCCAGTATGGCGCTGCGCTTGGCATATCGCACGTCACGCCGAATAATCGCTGGGTTTTCAAGCTCGCCGCAAACGCGAACGGTCGCGGTTATTTGGGGGCCGTTGCGTCAGGAGGATTCCAATGGTGATAGGTCCTCCTTAGCAGTTCACGCATTCTGCAATGCGGCACTGACGTTGCAGAATCGGATGTAAGGCGATATTCGGTATTCGTGCTGGGCGCGCTACGCCATCGAAAGCTGCTCGACAATCACGCCGTGTTGACCGGCATTCTGTTCGTGTCGCATATTGGCATTGCCTGGGAAATGCTTGCGCAGAAAACGGGGGGCGGCTCGGGCATGAGTCATCGGCGTCGGCTGCGCGATTGGCAGCAAGCAGGCATCTGAAATCCGCTGCACGAGGCATCGCAAACGGCATAATGGCGTGCATCTTCGACGACCGTGGCGCGATGACTGAGCGAGTCACGGTCACGGATCGCGCACGCGATCAAGGGGCGGTTGGCTTGTCGATACGGTAGAGGAAACTGGCCCCGGATGGCCGCAACGTCAACGAGTGACCCGCCAGCGATTGACCGGCTCGGGCCGCGGTGCAGGCGCTCTACGACTGCCTGGTCCAGTTCGAAGCCGCTTGAACAATCAATGCTTCCTGCACGGCCAACACCGACTGCACGTTTAATGCCGGCTGAAAGGGGCAATGCCGGCCGAGGAGACCATCTAAAGCGATTGTCCGAGAACGCCGTTGCGGCTAGCATGCCATTTTTAGCACGATCATTCGAAATCAATCGGAGGAGGTGCCGCATGGAACGCATCTGGCTTAAATCGTATCCCGCCGGCGTGCCAGCGGATATCGATCCGTCGATCTATGCGTCGGTGACGCTGCTGCTCGAGGAGAGCTTTGGCAAATTTGCTGAGCGGCCAGCGTTTGCCTGCATGGGGCAGGTGTTGACCTATGGGGAACTGGACCGGCTGTCGCGGGCATTGGCCGCCTATTTGCAATGCAAGGGTCTGACTCAGGGCGCTCGCGTCGCAGTGATGATGCCAAACGTACTGCAGTATCCCGTTGCAATTGCTGCCGTGTTGCGGGCCGGATATGTCATGGTCAACGTCAATCCGCTATACACGCCGCGCGAGCTTGAACACCAGCTGCGCGACAGTGGCGCACAGGCAATCATCCTACTCGAGAATTTTGCGACGACGCTGCAGGCGGTCGTGCCCAACACCGATGTCAACCACGTTATTGTGGCAGCGATGGGCGACCTGATGGGCGTGAAGGGCTGCCTGGTCAATTGGGTCGTGCGGCATGTGAAAAAGATGGTGCCGGCCTGGTCGCTGCCGGGCTCGGTGCGCTTCAACGATGCGCTCGCGCAGGGCAAGCGAGGCACGTTTCGCCCCGTGCAGCAAGGACCGGATGATGTCGCCTTCCTGCAATATACCGGAGGCACGACGGGTATCGCGAAGGGGGCGACGCTGCTACATCGGAACATCGTTGCGAACGTACTGCAATCGGAAGTCTGGCTTAATCCGGCGCGCAGCGCGCATGCAGAACTCACGCAATTGACTACGGTGATCGCGCTTCCGCTGTATCACATTTATGCGTTGACCGTCTGCGCACTGCTGACGATTCGTACCGGCGGGCTTGCGGTATTGATTCCAAACCCGCGCGATATTGCCGGTACGATCAAGCAGCTGAAGGGGTACGCGGTCAGTATGTTCCCCGCAGTCAATACACTGTACAACGTGCTGCTCAATCATCCAGACTTCGGCAAGCTGGACTTTTCGAAACTGGTGGTAGCTAACGCGGGAGGGATGGCCGTGCAGGAGGCGGTGGCGAAGCGGTGGTACGAAATGACCGGTGCGCCGATCGTCGAAGGCTATGGTTTGTCCGAGACGTCACCTTGCGTGACGTGCAACCCGGCGACCTCGACCGAGTACACAGGCACGATCGGCTTGCCGTTGCCGTCCACCGAAGTGTCGATCCGTGACGACGAAGGCAACGAGTTGCCGCTGGGGCAGCCCGGCGAGATCTGCATTCGCGGCCCGCAGGTCATGGCCGGCTACTGGAACCGCCCGGGTGAGACGGCCAGCGTGATGACGGCGGATGGTTTCTTCAAGTCCGGCGACGTCGGCGTGATCGATGAACGTGGTTACGTGAAAATCGTCGACCGCAAGAAGGACATGATCCTGGTGTCGGGCTTCAATGTCTATCCGAACGAGGTCGAGGACGTGGTCGCGCAGATGCCGGGCGTCTATGAAGTCGCCGCGGTGGGCGTGACGGACCCGCATTCCGGCGAGGTGGTGAAGCTGTTCATCGTGAAAAAAGACCCAGCGCTCACCGAGCAGGCTGTTATCGAGTTCTGTAGGGAGCGCCTAGCTGGCTATAAGCGTCCGAAAGCGGTCGAGTTCAGGGCTGAACTGCCGAAGACAAACGTTGGCAAGATCCTGCGGCGCGAGCTGCGCGACGCGCCTCGACACTAAGCCTGCTCTGACATTAAGTTTGCTGGGACGGCGAGTGCGCCGAGACATTGAACTGGCCCCGACGCTGAGCTAGCTGCGACGTCGAACCTGCCGTGTATCAGCGTGGCAGCGCATTAAAAAAGGCACCCGAAGGCGCCTTTAAAGGTTAAAACCGTTTTAAAGCGTGTTATTAGAATTTGTGGCGGATGCCGACGCGAACCGTGGCTTGGTTGTTCGTCGTCGACGGCGACAGGCCCATGATATTGGCGGTGGCCGCAGCCACCGAGTCTACGCCGCTCGACGAAGTCGACACCGTGTTGCCTGACGCGTGCTGGTAGACACCGATCAGGTAGACGTCAGTACGCTTGGACAGGAAGTAGTCCGCGCCCAGCGCGCCTTGGTGGTACTTCGCAGGAGACTGGCCGTTGATCGAGCTGCCCTTCGTGAAGTCATACGCTGCGCCGAGCACCAACGCCGGGGTCAACTGGTACTTAAAGTTGATTTCGGCGTTGTTGAACGTCGCAGTGCTGCCAGCGAAAGCCGATGCGTACGTGCTGCCCAGCTTGTAGAACTTCGTGTTCGAGTACGTGATGCCGACCGTTGCCGGGCCGAACGTGTACGCGCCGCCCGCACCGATCACTTGATACGTGTGGGCCGAGCCGTAGCCGCCGTAGACCGATGAGGTCACGTTCGACACGCCAGCGTTGATCGTGCCCGACGTGCTGTTGCCAAAGAAACTGACGTTCGGGTTACGCACGTTCAAGTAGCCGACACCCAACACCAACGGGCCGTTCGTGTAGCCGGCGCCCAGCGAGAACGCTTGGTTGCGCGAGAAGTCGCCAGCCACGCCGCCTAAGCTGTACAAGCCACCGAAGGTCAAGCCTGCGAAGTTTGGGCTCGTGTACTTGATCGAGTTGTTGATGCGATAGGTGTTGTTGAAGTTGTCCAGGTCGCCCGGGTGAGCGGCAATGTAGCCACCCCATTGGTCACCGGCTTCCAGTGGGCCGACGTAGTCGACCACGGAGTCGTATTGACGACCCAGCGTGACCGTACCGAAGCTGCTCGACGACAAACCGACGAACGCTTGACGGCCGAATTCGAGGCCGCCTTGACCGAGCTTGCCGGTGTTGACGTCAAAACCGTTTTCCAACGTGAAGATCGCCTTCAAGCCACCGCCTAGGTCTTCGGTGCCACGCAGGCCCCAACGGCTGCCTTGCATCACGCCGCTGGACAGGTTCCATAGCGTGTGGCCGCCGCTGTTGCTCGTGTAATTCAGGCCTTCGTCAATGATACCGTACAGCGTCACGCTGCTTTGCGCATGGGCAACACCTGAGAAAGCGCCCAATGCCGCGAGAGCGAGAAGCGACTTTTTCATCAAAATGATCTCCAGAGATTGTCTGACTGATAGGCAAAGTCAGTGTGATAATTTCCTTGCTTTGCAACTTCGCGAGAAGCTAGAGCTTAATGTAGCAAAAGGGTTCATATCGACCAAGAAAAAGACGGTTTTTGTCCGTGCTTGGGGCGCCTTGTGTCACTTTTACGCAACAGCCAGCCAGTAGCTATCCTGATCGGCCATGACTGCAAAGAATCGCTTCAATGTCAATGGTTTATGAGCGTGGGTGTGATGGCGGAATCGATTAAGTTAGCCCGGCGCTATCCGTTACGCGACGGTTGCCGGGCGCGGGCGCGCGCAAGGGGTACCCGGTGCCGCGTCCAGTGATAGTGACGTATGGATGAAGGAGTATTGAAATGTTGCTCGACGAGTTGATCGGGGAGTTTGACCGTGGCTTGCGCTCGATCACAGGGGTGGCCAAAATGAGCCGGCCGGTGCCGCAGCCCGACGTGGTGGCCGACGACAGTGAAATGACGGTGGCCGAGCAAAGTCATGCGGCGGCGCTGATGCGAGTGAACCATGTCGGTGAAGTATGCGCGCAGGCGCTTTATCAGGCGCAGAAGCTGGCGACCCACTCCGAGCGGCTGAAGCAAGCGTTCGAGCGGGCTGCGCGCGAGGAGGAGGACCACCTGGCGTGGACCGCACATCGGTTGCGCGAACTAAACTCGCGGCCGAGCTTGCTCAATCCGTTGTGGTACGCTGGCTCGCTTGCCATCGGCTTTGTCGCCGGCCGGTTCGGCGATCGCGTCAGCCTTGGCTTCATGGCTGAAACGGAGCGCCAGGTCGAGCAGCACCTGGATGGCCATCTGGACCGGCTGCCGGCGCTCGACCATGCGTCACGTGCGATCGTCATGCAGATGCGCACAGACGAGATTACACATGCGCGTGCTGCGTCGGACGCTGGTGGTGTGGAGCTTCCCGCCCCGGTGACCGCACTGATGCGCGTGGCCGCGCGTGTGATGACCCGTACTGCGTACTATATCTAGCTCTAGCGCTATCGCATGCGCCGCCCGGACCTAGCGGGCGTGGGACCGGCCGCAGGCGGGCGACTTCCCAATGCCGATTGCGTTGACACGGTGCGACTGCCGGCGATCTGATCGCGTCGACATGGCCGGGTGCCGTGACGTCGAGCGTGATGACACGGCCGGTAGCTCGCAACGCCGATCGCGTTGGTCCTACGGGTTACCGGGTCAACTCGCCCGATCCGGCGTGGCGCTGCTATTGTTGCGCAAAAATGACCTTTTGCCGGCCCGCGAACCCCGCGACGCAGTGAAAAAAGTGCCGAATTCTCACGTACTACTTTTAAAAGCGCAGGCAATCCCTTCATTTAGTTGAAAAATCTTTATGGAACCCGCTTTAACGGGTTGCGCTAAGTCTTTGTTCTATCGAATGAATTCGCGTGCAAAACCGCAGTTGCGCCCTTGACCCCTGCCGGGCGTTCCTCTAAAGTGGGGCCCAGTGTGAAAAAGTGTAGTTTTGTGTGTTATCTGCGCGACTTGTGCGATGAGGTGGGTCCGGGTGGCATGCGCTGCGCATGTCGGTGACAGGGAGATGGGACGTGTTCCAGGGGGCGTCGGCGCTAACGCTCGATGCGAAGGGCCGGATGTCGGTGCCGTCGCGTTATCGGGAAGCGCTGTTAGGACAGGCAGAGGGCCGGGTAACGATCACCAAGCACCCCGATGGCTGCCTGTTGCTATTTCCATGGCCTGAATGGGAAGTGTTCCGGAACAAGATTGCCGCGTTGCCGATGGATGCGCACTGGTGGCGACGGATCTTCCTCGGTAATGCATCGGACGTCGATATGGATTCTGCGGGCCGGGTGCTCGTCTCGCCTGAGTTGCGCGCCGCTGCGAACCTGGAGCGTGAGGTGATGCTGCTCGGCATGGGTAGCCACTTCGAGTTGTGGGATGCGCAAACGTATGCTGCGAAGGAGCAGGCCGCGATGGCGCAAGGTATGCCCGACGCACTAAAGAACTTTACTTTCTGATTGCGGAGCATCGGATGGCGTCCGCAATAGAAAAGCCGGGACAGCATCGCACGGTGCTGCTGGAAGAAGCGGTCGATGCGCTGGTCACGCGCGCCGATGGGATCTATGTCGATGGCACATTCGGCCGGGGCGGCCACAGTCGCGCGGTGCTCGCGCGGCTTGCGCCTGCCGCGCGGTTGATTGCGTTCGACAAAGACCCGCAGGCGATCGAGGTGGCACGCCGAATCGCCGATCCACGGCTGGATGTCGTGCATGGCAGCTTCGCGCAACTACGCGACGTGCTGGCGGCGCGCGGCGGTGTGCGCGTGTCGGGCGTATTGCTGGATCTGGGCGTGTCGTCGCCGCAAATCGATGATCCGGCGCGAGGTTTCAGCTTTCGCCACGATGGTCCACTGGACATGCGCATGGATCCGACGCGCGGCGAGTCCGCCGCACAATGGCTCGCGCATGTAGACGAGCGGGAATTGATAGGGGTGATACGGGATTATGGGGAAGAACGGTTTGCTGTTCAGATTGCAAAGGCGATTGTTGCTCGCCGGGCGGAATCCGGGCGTCTCGGGCCTCTCGTGCGCACACGCGAGCTTGCCGAGATCGTGGCGCGTGCCGTCAAGACCCGCGAGAAGGGCCAGGACCCGGCCACTCGCACCTTTCAAGCTATACGGATTCACATCAATCAAGAGCTTGCGGAGCTGCCGGTAGTTCTTGAGACTGCATTGGAGTCGTTGGAGCAGGGGGGCCGGTTGGTGGTCATCAGCTTTCATTCGCTAGAGGACCGCATCGTCAAGCGATTCCTTCAATCGCGCGCGCGCGCGCCGGCCATGGACCGGCGCCTGCCGATTCGCGCGGCGGACTTGCCCAGTCCGCCGTTGCGCATTCTTGGGCGTGTCTTTGCTGGCGAGGCGGAAGTGGCGGCCAACCCGCGTGCCCGCTCCGCTGTGATGCGCATCGCTGAGCGGGTGTTGGCATGAGCCGGCTCAATATTGTCCTGCTCATCGTTGTGTTGGGCTGCGCGCTGTCGGTCGTCAACGCGACGAACCGGCAGCGCGAGGTATTTATCGATCTTCAGCGCGCCCAGTCGCAAGAGCATCAGCTGCAGTTGGACTATGCGCAGTTGCAATACCAGCAAAGCGCATTGTCAAAGACTTCGCGCATCGAGCGTATCGCCACCGCCGACCTGAAAATGCAGCCGGTGGTGCCGGGTCGTACCCAGTATGTGAGCGTTGACCCGGCGAGCGTGCCGGCCGATACGCCGCCGGCCAGCGACGTAGGTGGTGGGGCATCTGGCTCCGCGTCGCCGAGCACCACGGCGGGAGTGACTCGATGAAGCGCTCGGCCCATCATCGTCGTCATGTACCGTTCTCATCGAGTCCGGTGCTGTCGGTGCCCTTGCCGATGTGGCGCTCCAAGCTTGTCGTGTTTCTGCTGTTCGTCGCGTTCGTCGTACTGGCGGCGCGTGCATTCTGGATCCAGGGACCGGGCAACGCGTTTTATCAAAAGCAGGGTGAAAGCCGCTACCAACGCACCATCGAGTTGCCGGCCACGCGCGGCAAGATCCTGGACCGCAACGGGCTAGTGTTGGCCACCAGCTTGCCGGTGCGCGCGATCTGGGCCATTCCCGAATCGGTGCCCGACGATCTGGGCGCCGATAAGCTGACGAAGCTCTCGCAGCTGTTGTCGATGGGTGAGAAAGAATTGCGCGCAAAGTTGTCGCAGGACAAGACATTCGTCTACGTGAAGCGGCAAGTGCCATTAGACGTTGCGCAGAAGGTCGCCTCACTAGACATCCCCGGCATCTACGCACGTGCTGAATACAAGCGCTTTTATCCAGAAGGCGAGATCACTGCACATATGATCGGCTTCACCAACGTCGAGGACGAGGGGCAGGAAGGCATCGAGCTGGCGGACCAGAAGGAGTTGGCCGGCGTGCCGGGCAGCCGCCGCGTGATTAAAGACCGGATCGGGCGCATCGTCGAAGACGTCGACGAGTTGGTCAAGCCGCGCAATGGGCAGGACGTCGAGTTGTCACTGGACAGCAAGATCCAGTACATCGCGTACGCTAACCTGAAGGCGGCGGTAGATCGGTTCAAGGCGAAGGCCGGCGCGGCGATCGTCATCGACGTGAAGACGGGCGAGGTACTCGCGCTGGTCAATTATCCGACATACAACCCGAATGACCGCTCGCACATGACCGGCGAACAGTTGCGCAATCGTGTGCTGACCGACGTGTTTGAGCCCGGCTCGATCATGAAGCCGTTTACTGTGTCGCTCGCACTAGATTTGCACCGCGTATCGCCGACGACGTTAGTCGATACCGGCGGGGGCCGCTTCACATTGGATGGCGCGACGATCACGGACGACGCCGGCTTTGGCGTGTTGACCGTTGGCGGTGTCATTCAGAAGTCCAGCAACATCGGCGCGACAAAGATCGCGATGCAATTGCGGCCCGAGGAAATGTGGAATATGTATACGAGCATCGGACTGGGCCAGGCGCCGAAGGTCGGCTTTCCCGGCGCGGCAGCTGGACGGTTGCGCCCTTGGAAGAGCTGGCGTCGCATCGAGCAGGCGACGATGTCGTATGGCTACGGTTTGTCCGCGTCGCTGTTTCAGCTCGGCCGGGCCTATACCGCGATCGCGCATGACGGCCGCATCATGCCGCTCACGCTGGTCAGGGGCAACAACGGCGACGAGCCGCAAGGCGCGCAGGTGTTCTCGGCCACCACGGCGCGGCAGGTTCGCGCGATGCTGGAGACCGTCACGCGGCCGGGCGGCACATCGCCCGATGCGGCGGTGCCGGGATACCGCGTCGGCGGCAAGAGCGGCACTGCATACAAGCACGTGGGACGCGGCTACGATCGCGGTAAATATCGGGCGTCGTTCGTCGGCATGGCGCCGATGCCGAATCCGCGCATCGTAGTGGCAGTATCGGTCGATGAGCCGACCGCTGGCAGTCACTTCGGCGGACAAGTCTCCGGTCCGGTCTTCTCGGCGATTGCCGGCGACACGCTGCGCTCGCTGAATGTGCCGCCCGACATGCCGGTCAAGCAGCTCGTGGTCAGCAACGACGCTAAGCCAATCATCAATGTGAGCGCGACGCAAAGGACCGTACGATGAGCCGCCCGCCACTGACGCCCGAACAAATCGAGCGCGCGCGGGCCGATGTGCTCGCGTGGTTGCGCACCCGGCTTGCGCCGCATGCGCAATTGCAGGCGGACAGTCGCGCAGTGCGCGCTGGCGATGCGTTCGTCTCGTATGCAGTGGACGGCGCAGACAGTCGTCCGTATATTGCCGATGCATTGCAGCGCGGCGCGGCGGCCGTGCTGGTCCAGGCCGGCGGCGAGTCTCCGGCTGGTGGACCGGTGCTTGAGGTTCCTGAACTCGATCAGCTTGCGGGCCACATTGCTAGCGCGTGGTATGGCGAGCCCAGTCGCGACATGCTGATGGTCGGCATTACGGGCACCAATGGCAAGACCACCACCAGTCACTGGGTCGCGGGCGCGCTGAGCGGCAGCGGCACCCGTTGCGCGATCGTCGGCACGTTGGGCACCGGACTGCCGGGGCAGCTTTCGCACACCGGGTTCACGACCCCCGACGCGCCGCAGGTGCACCGCAGCCTTGCGGCGCTGCGTGCGCACGGCGCAAGCGCAGTATCGATGGAAGTGTCCTCGCATGCACTGCACCAAGGGCGCGTGAATGGCGTCGCGTTCGACATTGCGGTGTTCACTAATCTGACGCAGGACCATCTCGACTATCATAAGGACCTCGCGTCGTACGAGGCCGCCAAGGCGCGGCTGTTCGACTGGCCGGGCTTGCGCGCGGCGGTCATCAATCGGGACGACGAGGCCGGGCGCCGGCTGATCGGGCATTTGGCCACACGGGTGCGCACGATCTCGTACGGCATCGCCTCGACCAGGCCGCGCGGCGACGCTTCGCTGCATGCAATGGCGATCCGCGCGACCGCCACCGGCACCGCCTTCACGGTGGTATCCGACTGGGGGCACGCCGAACTCGAGGTGAGCACGCTCGGCATGTTCAATGTCGCCAATCTGCTCGCCGTCCTCGGCGTGCTACTGGCCGCCGACGTGCCATTCGATACGGCGCTGTCGCAAATCACGCGGCTGGAACCGGTCAACGGCCGGATGCAACAGCTCGGCGGGCGGCTGCAAATGGACGAGCCGCTGGTGGTCGTCGATTACGCACATACGCCGGATGCCTTGGAAAAGGCGCTCGACGCACTGCGGCCGATCGCCACGCAGCGGGGCGGCAAGCTTGTCTGCGTGTTCGGCTGTGGGGGCGAGCGCGATGCAACCAAGCGGCCGCTGATGGGGGCGATTGCCGAGCGGCTTGCCGACAGCGTCATCGTGACGAGTGACAACCCGCGTAGCGAGCCGCCGCTGGCCATCATCGGCCAGATCGTCGGTGCGATGCGCGAGCCGGCACGCGCGCGCACCATCGAAGATCGCGCCGGCGCGTTACTGCAGGCGGTGCGTGGCGCGGCCGCTGCTGACGTCGTGCTGATCGCCGGCAAGGGGCATGAGGCAACACAGGAAGTGATGGGCAAGAAGCGGCCGTTTTCGGATCAGGATCATGCACGCCTCGCGCTCGCGTCGCGCGCCACGCAACCTCGCGGAGAAGCCCAATGACGAGGTTGACGCTGCGCGAGGCGGCTGCACTAATCGACGGCGCCACGGTATTGGGCGACGATACGGTCGCTTTCGATCAAGTCTCAACCGACAGTCGCAGTTGCGGGCCGGCAAGTCTGTTTGTCGCGCTCAAAGGCGAGCGTTTCGACGCGCACGATTTTCTGCCGGAGCTTGCGCGGCGCGGCGTGGCCGCCGTATTGGTGTCGCGTAGCCCCGGCGACTGGCGTGTGCCGGCGATCCGTGTGACCGACACACGGGCCGCGCTCGGCGCGCTTGCGGCCGGCTGGCGTCGCAGGTTTGCGTTGCCGCTGGTTGCGGTGACCGGCAGCAACGGCAAGACCACGGTCAAAGAAATGATCGCGTCGATTTTTGCTGCCGCCGTCGGTCAAGCGCAGCGGCTCGCGACGCAAGGCAACCTGAACAACGACATCGGCGTGCCGCTCACGTTGTTGCGGCTCGCGCCGCAGCATCGGCTCGCGGTCGTCGAGCTTGGCATCAACCATCCCGGCGAAACGCAACAACTCGCCCGGATTGCCGGACCCACGATCGCGCTGGTGAACAATGCCCAGCGCGAGCATCAAGAGTTCATGGCGACGGTCGAGGCCGTAGCGCTGGAGCACGCGAGCGTGATCCATGCGCTGCCGCCGGACGGCACGGCGGTGTTCCCCGCCGACGATCCGTATGCCGGCATCTGGCGGGTGGCGGCCACCGGCAACCCGATCGTGGACTTCGCGCTGTGCCGGCCCGGTGCCCATAGCGATGCGGCGGTTCAGGGTACGATTGCGGACACCGGCGCATTGCGAATTGAGACCCGCGCCGGCGCGCTCGAGGTATCGTTGCGCGCGCTCGGCGAGCACAATGCGCGCAATGCGCTCGCTGCCACCGCGGCCGCGCTTGCCGCCGGCGTCGGACTGGATGCGATACGGCGCGGGCTCGAGGCCTTCGAGCCGGTCAATGGACGGCTGCAGGCCAAGCTCGCCCAAGCGACGCCATGGGCCGGCGCGACGGTCATCGACGATACCTATAATGCCAATCCGGATTCGATGCGCGCGGCGATCGACGTCCTGGCCATGCGTGCAGCGCCGCGCGTGCTGGTGATAGGCGACATGGGAGAAGTCGGTGACAACGGCCCCGCGTTTCATCGCGAAGTCGGCGCCTATGCGCGCGAACGCGGGCTCGATGCACTGTACGCGCTCGGTGACGCGAGTCGCGCTGCGTGCACCGCGTTCGGCCCGCGCGCTCATCATTTCGATTCAGCCGAGGCACTCGTTTCCGCGCTGCTCCGCCAGGATGCCGTCGCATCGGAGCGCGCCGCCGGTGCGACGATCCTGATTAAGGGTTCGCGTTTCATGCGCATGGAGCGCGTGGTCCAGGCTCTGACCCTTCCCACTGCAACCGATGCGCCGGCTAAGACCGGCGCGCATTGAAAGGACCTCGAATGCTATTGGCGCTAGCGCAATGGCTGCAAAGCGATGCAAGCTATTTGCGTGTGATCAACTATCTGACGTTTCGCGCGGTGATGGCGACCATCACCGCGCTGTTGATCGGACTCGTCTGCGGCCCTGCGGTGATTCACAAGCTCTCCGCGCTGAAGATGGGCCAGGCCGTGCGCAAGGATGGACCGCAGACGCATTTAATCAAGTCCGGCACGCCGACGATGGGCGGTGTGCTGATCCTGATTGGCATTGCCGTGTCGACGCTGTTGTGGAGCGACCTGACCAATCGCTTCATCTGGATTGTGATGCTAGTCACTTTTGGCTTCGGTGTGATCGGCTGGGTCGACGATTATCGTAAGGTCGTCTACAAGGACCCGCGCGGCATGTCCTCGCGCGAAAAGTACTTTTGGCAATCGGTGATCGGCTTGTTCGCCGCCGTGTATCTTGCGTTCTCGGTATCCGAGGCGAATAACGCGCGCGTGTTCGATCTGTTCATGGCGTGGGTGCGCAGCGGATTCTCAATCGGCTTGCCGGCGCGCGCCGATCTGGCCCTGCCGTTCCTGAAAGCGATCAGCTATCCGCTCGGCGTCTGGGGATTCATTGCGTTGACCTATTTCGTGATCGTTGGCTCGAGCAATGCGGTGAACTTGACCGACGGGCTGGACGGACTGGTGATCATGCCGGTCGTGCTGGTCGGGGCAGCGCTCGGCGTGTTCGCGTATGTGATGGGCAGCGCCGTCTATTCGAAGTACCTGCTGTTTCCGCATATTCCCGGCGCGGGCGAGTTACTCATCTTTTGCTCGGCGATGGGCGGTGCGGGACTCGCGTTCCTTTGGTACAACACGTACCCCGCGCAGGTATTCATGGGGGATGTCGGCGCACTCGCGCTCGGTGGCGCGCTGGGCACCATTGCAGTGATCGTGCGGCAGGAAATCGTGCTGTTCATCATGGGCGGCGTGTTCGTCGCCGAGACCGTCTCGGTGATGTTGCAGGTCACGTGGTTCCGCTACACGAAGCGTCGCTATGGCGAGGGCCGGCGCATCTTCAAGATGGCGCCGTTGCATCACCATTTTGAGTTGTCTGGATGGAAGGAGACTCAGGTGGTCGTCCGCTTTTGGATCATCACGTTGATGCTGTGCTTGTTTGGTCTGTCCACGCTGAAATTACGGTAACTGGAAACCGAGGAAACGAAACGATGTTCGGTGAGAAGTTCGGAGAACGGCAACGCCCGACGACGCTCGTGCTGGGGCTCGGCGAATCGGGGCTGGCGATGGCGCGCTGGTGCGCGCGTCACGGTTGCCGCTTGCGCGTGGCCGATACCCGCGCCGCGCCGCCGAACCTGTCGCAATTGGCAGCGCTGGGTATCGACGCCGAATTCGTCAGCGGTGCGTTCAGTCCCACGCTGCTCGATGACGGTATCGAGTTGGTGGCCATCAGTCCCGGTTTGTCGCCGCTTGGCGCGGAACTGGCTGCACTGATCGACGCGGCCCGCGAGCGCGGCATTGAAGTGTGGGGCGAACTCGAGTTCTTTGCGCAGGCGTTGCGCGCACTGGCCAACGACGGCTACCAGCCCAAGGTGCTGGCGATTACCGGCACGAACGGCAAGACGACGACCACGGCGCTAACCGCGCTGCTGTGCGAGCGGGCTGGTAGGAGCGTTGCGGTGGCCGGCAACATCAGTCCGGCCATGCTGGATAAGCTGGCCGAGGCCATCGACGCGGCGAAGCTGCCTGACGTCTGGGTACTGGAGCTGTCCAGCTTCCAACTCGAGACATCGTACACGTTCGAACCCGAGGCGGCGGTGATCCTCAACATCACGCAGGACCATCTGGACTGGCATGGCGGAATGGACGCTTACGCTGCCGCAAAGGGGCGGGTCTTCGGGCTGCGTACGCTGCGTGTATTGAACCGCGACGATGCGCGCGTGATGGCATTCGTGCCGGCTGGCGATGCCACTGCACCGTATTTGACCTTTGGACTTAACGTGCCGCAGAACGATGGCGACTACGGTATCCAACGCGATGGAGGCATTGCGTGGCTCGTCCAGGCATACGAGCGCAACGACGCATCCGAACAACGCGCGACGAATCGCCGTCGCAAGCGCGGCGGCTGCGCGCCCGATATCGTGGTCAAGCGGCTCATGCCTGTCGATGCCCTGCGCATTCGTGGTTTGCATAACGCGGCGAATGCGATGGCCGCGCTTGCCTTGGCCCAGTCGATCGGTCTGCCGCTCGCCGCGTTGCTGCACGGCTTGCGCGAGTACCGCGGCGAGCCGCATCGCGTCGAGTGGATTGGATCGATCGACGGAGTCGACTACGTTGATGACAGCAAGGGTACCAACGTTGGCGCGACCGTGGCCGCGCTCGATGGCCTCGCGCAGCGGATCGTATTGATTGCCGGCGGTGACGGCAAGAGCCAGGATTTTGCGCCGCTTGCGGCGCCGGTGGCGCGCTGGTGCCGGGCTGTGATGTTGATCGGCCGTGACGCGCCTGCGCTGCGCGCGGCACTGGCTGATACCGGTGTCGAACTGGCCCTGCACTCGAGCCTGCAGGCGGCGACGCGTGCCGCGGCAGCCGTCGCCCAGCCCGGGGATGCGGTGCTGCTGTCTCCCGCGTGCGCGAGCCTGGACATGTTTTCCGGATATGCGCAGCGTGCGCAGGTGTTCCGCAGCGAAGTCGAGGACATCGCGGCCGACAAAGGAGGGATGCTATGAGCCGGGTGCAGCGGATCGCAGCAAGGCTCGCTGGGCGCCGCTACGCAGTGCCCAGCGACGGGATCGGCGCCGCCAGTGCGGCCACCCCGGCACGCGGCGTGGGGCTGGCCAGCGCGGTCAGCGGCATCCGCCCGTTGCGCTCGCGCATGCGCGACTATGACCACTCGCTGCTCTGGGCAACGATCGCGCTGTTGTCGCTCGGACTCGTGATGGTGTATTCGGCATCGATCGCGCTGCCTGACTCGCCCAAGTACTCGGCCTATATGCCATACCATTTTCTCGTGCGGCACGTTGCGTCGCTCGTGACCGGTGTGCTCGGCGCGCTGGTGGCGTTTCGCATTCCGGTCAAGACCTGGGACAAGTACGCGCCGCGTCTCTTCCTTGTCGCGTTGCTGTTGCTGGTGGTCGTACTCATACCGTACCTGGGCAAGGGCGTGAACGGCGCGCGCCGGTGGATTCCACTGGGTATCACAAACATGCAGCCGTCGGAAATCATGAAACTGGCGGTGACGATTTACGCGGCCAACTATACGGTCCGCAAACAAGAGTACATGCACCAGTTCGCGAAGGGCTTCTTGCCGATGGCGCTTGCAGTCGGCGTGGTCGGCGCGCTGCTGCTGCTGGAGCCGGACATGGGGGCGTTCATGGTGATCGCGGCGATCGCGATGGGCGTGTTGTTCCTGGGCGGCGTAAGCGGGCGGCTGTTCGGCGGCCTGGCGCTGACCGCCATTGGCACGTTTGGCATGCTGGTCTGGGCCTCACCGTGGCGTCGCGAGCGCATCTTTGCGTACCTGAATCCGTGGGACGACCGCTATGCGCAAGGCAAGGCGTACCAGCTTACCCATTCGTTAATCGCATTCGGACGCGGCGAGTGGTTTGGAGTCGGCCTGGGCGGCAGCGTCGAGAAGCTCAACTATTTGCCTGAAGCGCACACCGACTTCATTCTCGCGGTGATCGGCGAGGAGCTTGGCTTTGTTGGCGTGGGCGTTGTGATTCTGCTGTTTTATTGGATCGTGCGGCGCGCGTTCGAAATCGGCCGCCAGGCGCTCGCACTGGATCGCACGTTCGCCGGATTGGTCGCGAAAGGCATTGGCCTGTGGGTCGGCGCGCAGACGTTCATTAACATGGGGGTGAACCTCGGTCTGTTGCCGACCAAGGGGTTAACGCTGCCGCTAGTCAGCTACGGCGGCTCCGGCATCCTGCTCAACTGCGTGGCGCTGGCGCTGCTGATGCGCGTCGATTACGAGAACCGGGTGCTGATGCGCGGAGGCAAGGTATGAGCGCACGCACGTTGCTCGTCATGGCGGGCGGCACCGGCGGTCATGTGTTTCCCGGACTGGCGGTCGCGCAGCGGATGCAGGCGCAGGGCTGGCGGGTCGTATGGCTTGGCAATCCGAAAGGCATGGAAGCGACACTGGTGCCTAAGTACGACATCGCGGTCGAGTTCGTGCGTTTTGGCGGCGTGCGCGGCAAGGGCATTGTCACAAAGCTGTGCTTGCCGCTGAACCTGCTGCGCGCGTGTCTGCAAAGTCGTGCTGTGCTTGGCCGCGTGCGGCCCGACGTCGTGCTCGGCATGGGAGGCTACATCACGTTTCCGGCCGGCGTGACGGCTGTGCTCGCGCGCATTCCACTGGTGCTGCACGAGCAAAATTCGATTGCGGGCCTGGCCAACAAACTGTTAGCCAGGCTCGCGCGCCGCGTACTGGTTGCCTTTCCCGATGCGCTGCCCGGCGCGCAATGGACCGGTAACCCGATCCGCGCGGAACTGGCTGCGGTGGCCCCGCCTCAGGCGCGGTACGCGGCGCGCACCGGTCCATTGCGCGTGCTGGTGGTCGGCGGCAGCCTCGGCGCCGCGGCGCTCAACAAAACGGTGCCGTGCGCGTTGGCGTTGCTCGATCCGGCGCGGCGTCCACACGTGGTGCACCAGGCCGGCGCCAAGCATATCGAAGCGTTGCGTGCGCATTACGCGGACGCGGGCCTGGCGCAGGGCGACGGCATCGAGCTGGTTCCGTTCATCGACGACATGGCGCGCGCCTATGCCGAGGCCGACCTCGTGATTTGTCGCTCCGGCGCGATGACGGTATCGGAAATCGCCGCTGTAGGCGTGGCTGCGCTGTTCGTGCCGTTCCCGTTCGCTGTCGACGACCATCAGACGAGCAACGCGGCATTTCTCGTCGCGCATCACGCGGCGAGCGTCATGCAACAAAATGAGTTGTCCGAGAAGAAACTCGCGGACTGGATTGGCGGTCAGACGCGCGCGTCGCTCGCACGAGTCGCGGCCCGTGCACGCGAACTAGCCATGCCCGATGCCGCCGAGCGCGTCGCACAAGTGTGCGCGTCGCTCGTCACGCGCGATGTGGCAGCCGCATCGCACCATGCGCGGCATGGGGCGCAAGGAAAGCAATGAAACATATCGTCAAGCATATTCACTTTGTCGGGATCGGCGGTGCCGGGATGAGCGGCATCGCCGAAGTGCTCGTCAACCTGGGTTACCAGGTCAGCGGCTCGGATCTGAATCGCTCAGCTGTCACCGACCGGTTGAGCAGGCTCGGCGCCCACGTCAAGTTTGGTCACGACGCACGGCATATCGACGGCGCGGATGCGGTTGTCATCTCTACGGCGGTGCGCACCGACAACCCCGAGGTGCTTGAGGCACGCCGCAGGCATATTCCGATCGTGCCGCGCGCCGTCATGCTCGCGGAGCTGATGCGACTCAAGCAAGGCATCGCGATTGCCGGCACGCATGGCAAGACCACGACGACTAGTCTCGTGGCCAGCTTGCTGGCGGCCGGTGGACTGGATCCGACTTTCGTCATCGGGGGGCGGCTGATCAGCGCGGGCGCGAACGCACGGTTGGGCACGGGCGATTTTATCGTTGCCGAGGCCGACGAGTCGGATGCATCGTTCCTTAACCTGTTCCCGGTGATCGAAGTCATCACGAACATCGATGCCGATCACCTGGATACGTATGGTCATGACTTCGCCCGGCTCAAGCAGGCGTTCATCGAATTCACACATCGGCTGCCATTTTACGGTATCGCGGTGCTGTGCGTGGACGATCCGAACGTGCGCGAGATTTTGCCGTTCGTGTCCAAGCCGACCATCCGCTATGGGTTCGCGCAGGAAGCGGACGTGCGTGCGACCCAGGTGCGCGCCAGCAACGGGCGGATGCATTTCACCGTCCATCGCGCCGACGCGGCGCCGTTGGACATCGTGCTGAACCTACCCGGCACGCACAACGTGCAGAACGCGCTCGCGGCCATCGCGATCGCGACTGAGCTGGAGGTGGCCGATGCCGATATCCAGTCGGCGCTCGCCGAATTCAACGGCGTGGGCCGGCGTTTCCAGCGTTATGGCGAAGTGCCGCTCACGCGCGGCGGCGCGTACTTGCTGATCGACGATTATGGTCACCATCCGGTCGAGATGGCCGCGACGATTGCCGCGGCGCGCGGTGCATTTCCGGACCGGCGGTTGGTCCTCGTGTTCCAGCCACACCGCTACACGCGCACGCGCGATTGTTTCGAGGACTTTGTCAAAGTGCTCTCGACGGTGGACGCGCTGGTGCTGACCGAGGTCTACGCGGCCGGCGAGGCGCCGATCGTGGCCGCGGACGGTCGCGCGCTGGCGCGCGCCATCCGCGTGGCCGGCCGGGTCGAACCGGTGTTTGTTAACACGCTCGACGAGATTGCGGACGCGCTGGCGGCGGTGGTCGCCGACGGCGACGTCGTGATGACGATGGGGGCGGGCTCGATCGGCGGTGTGCCGGCGCGGCTTACGCAGGAGCAAAGGGCGTGATGATGGACGCGATCGATCCCAAGGCGTTTGGCAAGGTGGCGGTGCTCTATGGCGGCGAGTCGTCTGAGCGCGACGTGTCGCTCGTGTCCGGCCCGCTGGTCTGCCAGGGGCTGCGTGACGCCGGCGTGGACGCGCACTTGTTCGATCCGAAGGAGCGGCCCTTGTCGGCGCTCAAGGACGAAGGGTTCGTGCGCGCATTCATTGCGTTGCACGGCGGATATGGTGAAAATGGTCAGATCCAGGGCGCGCTCGATTTCTACGGGATCCGCTACACTGGCCCGGGCGTGCTGGGCTCGGCGCTGGGCATGGACAAGTTCCGCACGAAATTGATCTGGCAGCAGCTCGGGATCCCGACGCCGCCGTTCGACACGGTGCTACGCGGCGAGGACTACGACACGCGAGCGCAGCAGATCGTCGCGAAACTCGGGTTGCCGCTGTTCGTCAAGCCGGCCACCGAAGGGTCGAGCGTCGCGGTGATCAAGGTCAAGGCGGCCGACAACCTGCCGTATGCACTGGCGCAGGCCGCGCAGCATGATCCGGTCGTGCTGGTGGAGAAGAGCATCGACGGTGGGGGGGAATACACCGCGTGCATCGCTGGCTCGCTGCCGTTGCCGCTGATTCGGATCGTGCCGGCTGGCGAGTTCTATGATTACCACGCGAAATACGTCGCCGACGATACCCAGTACCTGATTCCGTGCGGATTGAGCGATGCCGACGAGCAGCGGCTGACGGCGCTCGCGCGTCGCGCATTCGAGGTCCTCGCGTGCGTCGGCTGGGGGCGCGCCGACTTCATGCTTGACAGCGATGGCAACCCGTATTTCCTGGAGGTCAACACTGCGCCCGGCATGACCGATCACTCATTGCCGCCGAAGGCGGCGCGTGCGGTCGGCATCTCGTACAGTGAACTGCTCGTGAACGTGCTTGCGCTCACGCTGAAGGATTGACGCCCGGCTACCCACATGTGGAACAATCCGCGCCAGCTCAACATGATCACCAGCACGCTGCACGCCGCGCTGCTGGCGATTGTGCTCGCCGGTGCCGGCCTGTGGCTGCTGCAGCGGCCGGCCTTCGCGTTGCGCACGCTGCTGATCGACGGCGATATCGAGCACATCAACCGGCCGACGGTGCGCGCGAACGTGTTGGGCAAGCTGCACGGCAATTTCTTTACGGTGGATCTGGACGGCGCGCGTGCCGCGTTCGAGCAGATCCCGTGGGTGCGCCATGCGAGCGTGCGCCGCGTGTGGCCGAATGCGCTGGCGGTCACGCTCGAGGAGTACAAGCCCCTGGGTACGTGGGGCAGCGACCAGTTCGTTAGCGTCGATGGCGAGGTCTTTACGGCCAATCAGGCCGAGGCCGATGCCGAGTTGCCGGTGTTCGCCGGCCCAATAGGCTCGGAGCGCGACGTCGTGGCCCGTTACCACGATTTCCAGAAATGGTTCGAGCCGTTGGGTGCGAAGCCGGAGGAGGTCACGTTGTCGCCGCGCTACGCGTGGACCGTCAAGCTGACCAATGGCATGCAGGTGGAGCTGGGGCGCGAACGTAACAAGGATATGCTGGCCAGCCGTGCGCGGCGGCTCGTGGTTGCCTGGCCGATGGTCACGCAGCGCTGGGGCAACGACATCGAATATGTGGATTTGCGCTACCCGAATGGGTTCGCGATCCGGGCTGCAGGGATGCGCTTCATTCCCGACGACCCGAAGGCGAAGAAGCTGCGTCCATGACGCAATGAACGGACAACACTCGCAATTGAGCACGCTATGAGCAAAGACTACAAGGACCTGCTGGTTGCCCTTGACATCGGGACGTCGAAGGTGGTGGCCGTTGTCGCCGAGTTAAAAGGCGAGGGCCACTATGAAGTGATTGGGCTCGGGCAAAGCGACTCGAAGGGTCTGAAGAAGGGGGTGGTCGTTAATATCGAGGCGACGGTTCAGTCGATCCAGCGCGCGCTCGAGGAAGCTGAACTGATGGCCGACTGCAAGATTACCAACGTGTTCACCGGCATCGCCGGCAGCCATATCCGTAGCTTCAATTCGAGCGGCATGGTGGCGATCAAGGACAAGGAGGTCACGCAGGCGGACGTCGCGCGTGTGATTGAGACGGCGAAAGCGATCAATATTCCGACCGACCAGCAGGTGCTGCACATCCTGACGCAGGAATTCATCATCGACGGCCAGGAAGACGTGCGCGAGCCGATTGGCATGAGCGGTATCCGGCTGGAGGTGAAGGTGCACATCGTGACGGGTGCCGTCTCGGCCGCACAGAACATTGTCAAATGCGTGCGCCGCTGCGGGCTGGAGGTCAACGATCTGATTCTGCAGCCGCTCGCGTCGAGCCTGGCCGTGCTGACCGAGGACGAGAAGGAGCTCGGTGTTGTGCTGGTCGATATCGGCGGCGGGACTACCGACATCGCGATCTTCAGCGAGGGGGCGATTCGCCATACCGCAGTGATCCCGATCGCGGGCGATCAGATCACCAGCGACATCGCGATGGCGCTGCGCACGCCGACGCCGGACGCGGAAGATATCAAGGTAACCTACGGGATCGCCAAGCAGGCGCTGGCCGATCCGGACGAGATGATCGAGGTGCCGGGGCTGGGCGAGCGCGGCCCGCGGGTGCTGTCTCGCCAGGCGCTGGCGGCGGTGATTGAGCCGCGCGTGGAGGAGCTGTTTTCGCTGGTCCAGCAAGTCGTGCGCGAGTCCGGCTACGAGGAGCTGCTGAGCTCCGGCGTAGTGTTGACCGGTGGCGCGGCGATGATGGCCGGCATGGTTGAACTGGGCGAGGACATCTTCCTCAAACCGGTGCGTATCGGCGTGCCGGAATATGCCGGCGGACTGGCGGACGTAGTGCGCAACCCGCGCTATTCGACCGCGATGGGGCTGCTGGTGGAGGGGCGTTCACAGCGCATGCGCGGGCGTAAGGTCGCCACGCAGTCTGGTTCCGCCACGCAGGTGTGGGCCCGGATGAAGGACTGGTTCCTAGGCAATTTTTGAAGTCGTTTCGCAACGCGCTGGCGGCGGCGGCCAGTGCACGGTGACGGAATTGCCCGATTCCGCCACCGCGTAACGCCGAGTGAAGTCGCTTAATACTTGACGGAGGCACTAATGGAATTCGAAATGCTGGAAACCGAAACCAACGGCACGATCATCAAGGTCGTCGGGGTCGGTGGCGCTGGCGGCAATGCCGTCCAGCACATGATCAACCGCGGTGTGCAGGGCGTTGATTTCATCGTGATGAATACCGATGCTCAAGCGCTGAATCGGTCCAAGGCACCGTCCGTGATCCAATTGGGTAAGACCGGCCTGGGCGCCGGGGCGAAACCCGACATGGGGCACGCCGCCGCGGAGGAGGCTCGCGAGCGCATTGCCGACGCGCTGCGCGGTGCGCACATGGTGTTCATCACGGCGGGCATGGGCGGCGGCACCGGTACCGGCGCCGCGCCTGTGGTCGCGCAAATTGCCAAGGAGATGGGCATCCTAACAGTAGGTGTCGTTAGCAAGCCGTTCGAGTTCGAGGGCGGCAAGCGCATGCGGATTGCCGAAGCGGGTTCGCAGGAACTTGAATCGCATGTCGACTCGCTGATCGTCGTGCTGAACGACAAGCTGTTCGACGTGATGGGCGACGACGCTGAGATGGATAAGTGCTTTCAGTGCGCGGACGATGTGTTGCATAACGCGGTGGCCGGCATTGCCGAGATCATCAATGTCGACGGCCTCGTGAACGTGGACTTCGAGGACGTCAAGACCGTGATGGGCGAGCAAGGCAAGGCGATGATGGGCACCGCGACGGTGGCTGGCGTCGACCGCGCGCGGCTGGCAGCCGAACAAGCTGTGGCCAGCCCGCTGCTCGAGGGCGTGGACCTGTCTGGCGCGCGAGGCGTGCTGGTCAACATCACGTCGAGCCGCTCGCTGCGCCTGTCGGAAACCCGCGAGGTGATGAACACGATTAAGAGCTACGCGGCCGACGATGCGACGGTGATTTTCGGCGCGGTGTACGACGACGCGATGGGCGATGCGCTGCGGGTAACCGTGGTGGCGACGGGCCTTGGCCGCGTCGCCAAGAAGCAGCAGGCGGCGCCGATGACGCTGCTGCGCACTGGCACGGATAATCATCCAATCGCCGCGCAGCCGGTCAGCTATGCCGCCGCGCCGAGCGCGACCGACTATGGCGCACTGGATACGCCGGCAGTGTGGCGCAACTCGCGGGAAACTGCTGCATCGCACGTGCAGGCATTGCAAGAAAAGGGCGTGGACACGTACGACATCCCGGCGTTTCTGCGCAAGCAAGCCGACTGATCAGCGCGCCCGACGCAGGCGTCACAGCGACGCGGACCGCGCTGGCTGGACCCGCAAGCTCGGCATCCCGCAAGATGCTCGCCCCGCTTGCTGCCCGCTGAAGAAACAGCGGATGCGACGTTGCGCGCCGGTGGCATGATAGACGCCGGTCGCGAGTGGGCGCTTGGCCGACGAAGAGGTGCAAGCGCAGCAGTGATAGCACGTCCCGGGCAGGGCGTGTGGTTCACCGACGGCGCAGATCTAACGGGATAGCCGCTGCTGTTGCGTGCTGGCAACGCGTGCGCGAGCGTTTTTCGCCCTGCTGTCACACGGCCCGGTGCCTGGAAACCGCCTCCTTCCAGGTATCGGGCCGCTTTATCATCCGTTCAACACGGAAAACGTAACAACGGGAAACAGTTTTATACAGATGGATAAAAGCGGGAATTGAGCAAGTCGAGTATACTAATGACTATGGGATTAAAACCCGCGATTAGAATAACCTATTAAGAGTTAAGACGATGTTGAAGCAGCGGACCATCAAATCGATCGTGAAGACGGTTGGCATCGGCCTGCACTCCGGGCGCAAGGTCGAGTTGACGCTGCGTCCGGCTGCTGCCAATACCGGAATTGTGTTTTGTCGCACCGACTTGGCCGTGCCGGTCGACATTCCGGCCAGTGCGATGTCGATTGGCGACACGCGCCTTGCGTCGGTGCTGGAAAAGGACGGCGCGAGGGTATCGACCGTTGAGCACCTGATGTCGGCTTGCGCGGGGCTCGGGATCGATAACCTGTATGTCGACGTGACGGCCGAGGAAATCCCGATCATGGACGGCAGCGCGGCGTCGTTCGTGTTCTTGCTCCAGTCGGCCGGGATCGACGAGCAGGCTGCCGCCAAGCAGTTCATCAAGGTCACGCGGCCGGTCGAGGTGCGTGATGGGGACAAGTTTGCCCGGCTGGAGCCGTACTTCGGTTTCAAGCTGAAGTTTACGATCGACTTCCGTCACCCGGCGGTGGACAAGACGGGCCAGGAACTGGAGGTCGATTTTGCCGACACGTCCTATGTGCGCGAGATCGCGCGGGCTCGCACATTCGGCTTCGCGCACGAAGTTGAAATGATGCGCGAGTTGGGCCTGGCGCGAGGCGGCAGCATGGACAACGCGATCGTGCTAGACGAGTACCGCGTGCTGAACAACGATGGCCTGCGCTATGGCGACGAGTTCGTGAAACATAAAATGCTAGACGCGATCGGCGACCTATACGTGGTTGGCCATCCATTGCTGGCATCGTACACCGCGTACAAGTCCGGTCACGGCTTGAACAATGCGCTACTGCGCGAATTGCTCGCCCACGAGGACGCGTACGAGATCGTCACGTTTGCCGACCAGAAAGCGGCGCCGCGCGGTTTTGCCTACGACCCGCAGGCGGTGTACGCGTGAAGTCTCGCTAGGCGCGGCGGCGACCCGTATGCCGCTGCGCCATGCGGGCAACGGCTTGCTGCAGCGGCGAAGGCTCCAATGCGTCGGCCAACTCGCGAAGACAATCGGCGCCGGCTACTGAAACCCGGGCTTGTTTGATCTGCGCAGCAGCGGCTGGCGCTTGCGGGCGCACGCGGATTTTGATCGCCCGCAGTGCGAAACCGCGCTGCTGCAGTTCGGTCAGCACGGTGGGCTCCAGATGACGCAACCGGGCGGCCAACGCAGTGTGGGCTGCAAAAAGGGTCAGTGTCTGATCCTTGATTGGGCCGGCATGCACATGGCTGGCCAGATAACTGGGCAGCACGGCTTGCAGTGCCGCTTCCAGCGCCGCCACTTGTCGCACGCCGGCTTGCAGCGCGGCCAACTCGGCGCTGGACGACATCAACTCGGCGAGCGGCCGGGGCGTCAACGGCTTGCGTGGCAACGGATAGGGCGAATAGCGGCTCATGGCACTCATGCAGGGACTGGCGGCTCGCGGCCGTCGGGGAATCGACGTGTATCCACGCCACTATTGTAGCCGCTGGTGGCCGGCTTCGACGATTATTGCGCCGCTGGCCGGCTGCACGGGTTGACAACCGCGCGCGAGCGCGTCCTGACGCGGGCAGTACACAGTCGGCGTGATAAAATCGCGCCTTTAAATCCAACTGGACACAGCCGTCGAACCGCCGTTCGCCAACGGGTCGTGCGAGAGTCGCGCCGATCCGGCGTCGCGTGCCGACTCGAGATCCCGATCCGATGACCACCGGTTTTCTGCAAAAGATTTTTGGCAGTCGCAACCAGCGGCTGATCAAACAGTATCAAAAGACTGTCGCGACGATCAATGCGCTGGAGGCGCAGATTGAAAAGCTGACGGACGAGCAATTGCGCGCGAAAACCGACGAATTCAGGCAGCGCGTAGCGGCTGGGGAGTCGCTCGACAGGCTGCTGCCGGAGGCATTCGCGGTGTGTCGGGAAGCGAGCCGCCGCGTGCTGAAGATGCGGCACTTCGACGTACAGCTGATCGGCGGCATGGCGCTGCACTACGGCAAGATCGCCGAAATGCGCACCGGCGAGGGCAAGACGCTGGTGGCCACGCTGGCGGCGTACCTGAATGCGCTATCGGGGCGCGGCGTGCATGTGGTGACGGTCAACGACTATCTCGCGCAGCGCGATGCGGAGTGGATGGGCCGGCTCTACAATTTTCTCGGTCTGTCCGTCGGCATCAACCTGTCGCAGATGGAACACGGCCAGAAGCAGCAAGCTTACGCGTCGGACATCACGTATGGCACGAACAACGAATTCGGCTTCGACTACCTGCGCGACAACATGGTCTATGAGACCGATGCGCGCGTGCAACGCGGGCTGAATTTCGCGATCGTCGATGAGGTCGACTCGATTTTGATCGACGAGGCGCGCACGCCGCTGATTATTTCGGGGCAGGCTGAGGACCACACCGAACTGTATGTGCGGATGAATGCGTTGCCGCCGCTGCTGGAGCGCCAGATTGGTGAAGAAAAGGCCGATGGTAGTGGCGTCGAGAAGCCGGGCGACTACACGCTGGACGAGAAGGCGCGCTCGGTATTCCTGACTGAATCGGGTCACGAGAAGGCCGAGCGTCTGCTGGCCGAATGGGGCCTCATTGGCGATGGCGAGAGTCTTTATGCACCGCAGAACATCACGCTGATGCATCATGTGTATGCGGCGCTGCGCGCGCATACGCTGTTCTTCCGCGATCAGCACTATGTCGTGCAGAATGGCGAGGTAATCATCGTCGATGAGTTCACCGGGCGCCTGATGCCGGGTCGGCGCTGGTCGGACGGCCTGCACCAAGCTGTTGAGGCGAAGGAGCATGTGAAGATCCAGGCAGAGAACCAGACGCTGGCGTCGATCACGTTCCAGAATTACTTCCGGATGTATGTCAAGCTGGCTGGCATGACCGGCACGGCGGACACCGAGGCGTACGAGTTCAACGAGATCTATGGACTCGAGACGGTCGTGGTCCCGACCAACCGGCCGTCCAAGCGCACGGATCGCCAGGACCAGATCTACAAGACCGCGAAGGAGCGCTATGACGCGGTGATCCGCGATATCCGCGACTGCTACGAGCGCGGACAGCCGGTGCTGGTCGGCACCACGTCGATCGAGAATTCCGAGTTGCTATCGCGCCTGCTCAAGCAGGCCGGGTTGCCACACGAGGTGCTCAACGCAAAGCAGCACGCGCGTGAGGCGGCGATCGTCGCCGAGGCTGGCCGTCCGAAGCGTATCACGATCGCGACCAACATGGCGGGCCGCGGCACCGACATCGTACTCGGCGGCAACCCGGACAAGCAGGCGTCGCTGATCGAAGCCGATGCGTCGATCAGCGACGACGAGAAGCGACGTCGGATTCAGCAGATCCACGACGAATGGCAAACGCTGCACGAGCAGGTCAAGGCAGCCGGTGGACTGCACATCATCGGCACCGAGCGGCACGAGTCCCGCCGGATCGACAACCAGTTGCGCGGACGGGCGGGCCGCCAGGGCGATCCCGGTTCGTCGCGCTTCTACCTGTCGCTCGAGGACCCGTTGCTGCGCATCTTCGCCGGTGACCGTGTGCGCGCGATCATGGACCGGTTGAAGATGCCGGAAGGCGAGGCGATCGAGGCCGGCATCGTGACGCGGTCGATCGAATCGGCGCAACGCAAGGTCGAGGCCCGTAACTTCGATATCCGCAAGCAGTTGCTCGAGTATGACGACGTCGCCAATGACCAGCGCAAGGTGATTTACCAGCAGCGCAACGAGTTGCTGGAAGCGCAGGGCATTCACGAGACGATTGGCGCGATGCGGCATGGCGTGCTGACTGAGGTGGTGCGCACCTATGTGCCGGCTGGCAGCATCGAGGAGCAGTGGGATGTGCCGGCGCTCGAGGAGGCGTTGCGCAACGAGTGGCAGCTCGATCTCGCGTTGCAGGAGATGGTGAACGAGGCGGACACAATTGAGGCCGACGAGGTACTTGACGCGGTGATCGCGGCAGGTGACGAAGCGTACGAGGCGAAGGTCGCGCAGGTCGGCCGCGATGCGTTCAGTGGCTTTGAGCGCTCGGCGATGCTGCAGACGCTGGATTCGCGTTGGCGCGAGCACCTGGCCGCGCTCGAGCATCTGCGCCAGGGCATTCACCTGCGCGGCTATGCGCAGAAAAATCCGAAGCAGGAATACAAGCGCGAGGCATTTGAGCTGTTTGCTGCGATGCTGGACGCGGTCAAGCACGAGGTCACGCGCATTGTGATGAACGTGCAGATCCAGACACCGGAGCAACTCGAGGCAGCGGCCGAGCAATACGAAGAGCAGGCGAGCCATTTGGAGAACGTTGAATTTCGACACGCTGACTTTGCCCAGGCCGCCGAGGCCGAGGCCGCGTTCGCCGATGCGCCGCCGCGCGGGTTACCGATGGCGCCCGCGCCCCATACGGTCTCTGGGCTGTCACTGGACTTCGCCGCCGGCCAGTCGTCGGTGGCCGCGCGCGACAACCCGTACCCGAAGGTCGGCCGCAACGATCCGTGCCCGTGCGGCAGCGGCAAGAAGTACAAGCAGTGCCACGGTCGGCTCGCGTGATGTGCTCCGCGAGCGGGGTGGTCCCGTTCCTGTCCGATGCCGCCCGCTGCGCCCGCGGGCGGCTTTTTCTCTGACCAGCGCTTGCAATCATGGCCGTCAATTTCCCCTCGATCGATCCCGCGTCGCTTCATCCCGTGCCCGGCGTCACGCTCGGCTGGGCCGAGGCCAATCTGCGCAAACCGAATCGCAAGGATGTACTGGTGATCGCCGTCGATGACGGTGCAACGGTGTCCGGCGTGTTGACCACGAACCGCTTTTGCGCCGCGCCGGTCGTCGTGTGTCGTGAGCATCTCGCGTCGGCGCGTGGCGGTGCCGCGCCGATTCGAGCGCTGCTCGTCAATACTGGCAATGCGAACGCCGGGACCGGCGAGCCGGGTTTGGCGCATGCCCGCGACAGTTGTGCGGAATTGGCGCGGCTGCTGCGCATCGATGCGCAGCAGGTGCTGCCGTTCTCCACTGGCGTGATCCTTGAACCGCTACCGATTGAGCGGCTCAAGGCAGGATTGCCGCAAGCCGTTGCGCAACTCGCGCCGGCGCACTGGTACGAAGCTGCGCAGGCGATCATGACGACCGATACGTTGCCCAAGGCCGCCTCACGGCAGCTCGACATCGACGGCCATACGATCACGCTAACCGGGATCAGCAAGGGCGCCGGGATGATCAAGCCGAACATGGCCACGATGCTAGGGTTTGTCGCGACCGATGCGGCCATCACCCAGCCCGTACTGGACGCACTGGTCAAGGACGTGGCCGACCAATCGTTCAACTGCATCACCATTGATGGCGATACGTCGACGAATGACTCGTTCATCGTCGTAGCGTCCGCCCGCTCGACGCTGCCGGCGATTACGTCCACGCAAAGCGCCGCATACCGCGCGTTGCGCGACGCGTTGACGCAACTCGCGCAGACCCTGGCGCAATTGATCGTGCGCGACGGCGAAGGGGCGACGAAATTCATGACAGTGCGCGTCGAGGCGGGCCGCAGTGTCGACGAGTGCAGGCAGGTGGCCTATGCGATTAGCCACTCGCCTCTGGTCAAGACTGCTTTCTATGCGTCTGACCCCAACCTGGGCCGGCTCCTGGCAGCGATCGGCTACGCCGGCATTGCTGACCTAGATGTGAGCCGCATCGAGCTGTACCTGGACGACGTGCTGGTGGCCAAGGCCGGTGGCCGCCATCCCGACTATCGCGAGGAGGACGGCCAGCGCGTGATGAAGCAAAGCGAAATCACGATTCGCGTGCGCTTGGCGCGCGGTGATGCCCAGGCGACCCTCTGGACCTGCGACCTGTCGCACGACTACGTGTCCATCAATGCCGATTACCGCTCCTGACCCACACTAACGGACATGACCGTACCGCTGGAGATCGATTGCGATGGACAAGCTTGAACAATTCCTGACGCGTGCCGAGGCGCTGCTCGAACGCCTGGAGGCCGTGTTGCCGCCGGCCGCGCCGGTTACCGACTGGGACGCGGCCATTGCGTTTCGATGGCGCTTACGGCAGGGGCGGAGCTTTTTGCAGCCGGTCGCCCATCCGTCGACGATCCAGTTGTCCGACTTGCAGAACATTGACCGGCAAAAGGCGTTGGTCGAGCAGAACACCCGTCAGTTCGTGCGGCGCCTGCCGGCGAACAACGTGCTGCTGACGGGCGCGCGCGGCACCGGCAAGTCGTCGCTGATCAAGGCCTGCTTGAACCAGTTTGCGCCCGAAGGCCTGCGCCTGATCGAAGTCGATAAGGGCGACCTGCACGATCTGGGTGACATCGTTGAGCAGATCGCCTCGCGCCCGGAGCGGTTCGTCGTGTTTTGCGATGACCTGTCGTTCGAGGAAGGCGAGTCCAGTTATAAGGCGCTGAAGGTGGCCTTGGATGGCTCGATTGCAGCCCAGTCCGACAACGTGCTGATCTACGCGACGTCGAACCGTCGTCATTTGCTACCCGAGTACATGCGCGACAACGAGACCTACCGGCACACGGCGGATGGCGAGATCCATCCGGGCGAAGTGATCGAGGAGAAGATTTCGCTGTCCGAGCGCTTTGGGTTGTGGGTCAGCTTCTATCCATTTAAGCAAGACGACTATCTGGCGATCGTCGCGCATTGGCTCAGGCATTTTGCGTGCAGCGATGCGCAGATCGAGGCCGCGCGGGGCGACGCGCTGGTTTGGGCACTGGAGCGCGGCTCGCGTTCGGGCCGGGTTGCGTGGCAGTTTGCCCGGGACTGGTCCGGCCGACGGCAGGAAGCCCAATGACCGCGCGGCGCCCGACCATGACGCCGGATACGGTCGCACGGCGCGACGTGTCGCAGGCGCACGCCGCCACGCATACTGCTGATGGACGTCGGATCACCGAAGTGGCCGTCGGTGTAATGTTGCATGAGGACGGGCGTTTCCTGCTCGCGCAGCGGCCCGCCGGCAAGCCATACGAGGGCTACTGGGAATTTCCGGGTGGCAAGCTGGAGCCGGGCGAAAGCGTCGAGGACGCATTGGCGCGCGAGCTGCATGAGGAACTCGGCGTGACGATTGTCGATTGCGTGCGCTGGCGGGTCCTTGAACATGACTATCCGCACGCTTACGTGCGGTTGTTCTTCTGCAAGGTGACCCGGTGGAGCGGTGAGCCGAGCGGTCGAGAAGGGCAGGCGTTTGTCTGGCAGGCACCCCCCATCCAGGTTGCGCCGCTGCTGCCGGCGGCATTGCCGGTGATCGACTGGCTCGACGCTGAACGGGGTTAAACCTCAGTTTAGCCCGCCCGGTTTTTGCGGGTCGCCATGCGGCTCATCGGCCGGGCGGTCATCGCCGCCAATCGTGTACTTCCCGGTGGCCCACGCGCCGAGATCGATTTGCTTGCAGCGCGCGGAACAAAAAGGACGGAACCGGCTTTCCGGCTTCCATTCGACCTTTTGGCCGCAAGTCGGGCAGTTGACGACAGTCGTCATATCGGCAAAGGGTTGATTATCCGGCTTACAGGTTGCACAACGTTAGTTGGAATGGCACGTCGACGTCAACAGCACGCGGCCGCATGTCGCCGTCCTGCGCAGTGAAGCGCACCCACAACATATACTTGTTGGCGCTAGCCTCGGGAATGACCCGCAGGTCCGGCGCCACACGCACTTGCATCAATTGATAGGCCCGCCCCGACAACATTTGCTGATAGCTGCCCTGCATCGCCATGACCTTCGCGGCCTGCCCCGATTCGCGGGCAAGACGCAATACAATGACTGTTGCATCGCGCAGCGGCAACAACGGCATCGCCCATTGCATGATATCTGCGCGGCGCTGCTCTGCAGCGCTGCGCTGCCATGCGTAGTACGACGGCAGATCGAAGCGGCAAGTTCCGCCGGGAATGATGGCCCGGCTGCGGATGCTGGCCAGCCATTCATTATCGGTCAAATGCTGCCCCGTTTTCCCTTGGATCTGCGCAAGGCCGGCCAGCGTTTGCTCGATTTCCGAGAGGACGGTCTCGAGCGCGTCCTGCTCGATCTCGGGATTGCCGCGAAAGGGTGTCAGGGCCTGGCGCTGGCGCTCAAGCTCCTTCATCAGATCCGACTTCAAGTCGCTGCGGCTTGTCACTTCAGCGATCTCGAACAGGGTGGTCAGTGCGACGTGGTGTTCTCTCGGGTCTTCTTGCGTTAGGAAGAACGTAAAGCGCTCGAACAGGTCTTCGAGGCGCAACAACGTCCGAATGCGCTCATTGAACGGATACTCGTAGAGAATCAAGCGTAGGTGCCTTTCACTTTGGAAATGCCGGAGAGAAGCGGCAATTTGCGCCCATTCTAATGCGCTCGAATTCCGCTAGCAATCGCTGTGGAATTCGCAACGAAATTCGCACTGTATTGCATGCCACCGGCGCACGCCGATTCACGATGGTGCATTACGCGCCAATAACAAATAGCGCTGATGCAGCGATGCGATTTCTGGCCGCAGCGGCTCGATGGTGTCGGTTTCATTGACGATGATATCGTCTGCGGCGGCGAGTCGCGTCTGCCGTGTGGCCTGACGTGCAATGATGGCGTGCACCTGTTCGCGCGTGAAGCCATTGCGCCGCATGACGCGCTCGACCTGCGTCTGCACCGCGCAATCTACCACCAGCACGCGATCGACGCGTTCGCGCCAATTGCCCGCCTCAACGAGTAACGGCACGACACAGATCACGTAGGGACCGCTCGCCGCTTGCATTTCGCGTTCTGTCTCGGTGCGGATCAGCGGGTGCATGATTGCTTCGAGCCGTTGCTTCGCTTGCGTGTTGCTGAACACTAACTCGCGCATCCGCGCGCGGTCCAGTGCACCTTGCGCCGTGATGAAGGTGGTACCGAACTGTGTCCGGATGCCGGGTATCGCCGCGCCGCCTGGTGCGGTGACACGATGCGCGATCAAATCAGTGTCCACGATCGGCACGCCATAGGCGGCGAAAGCATTGGCGACCGTTGTTTTGCCACTGCCGATCCCGCCCGTCAGACCCACCTTGAACATCGTTAACCTCCGAGCAGCCGATAGAGCGGCGTGCCGCCGAACAGCGTGAGCACCGCTGCCCCCGCCAGAAACGGACCGAACGGCAACGGCTCCTCCAGGCGCATCCGCTTGGCGAGCGTGGCGCCAAGACCGACGATCGCGCCACACACTGAGGCAACGAGTATGATTTGCAACAGTGGGCTCCAGCCGAACCATGCGCCAATGGCGGCAAACAACTTGAAGTCGCCGTAGCCGATACCCTCGGCGCCGCGCACGAGCTTGAACAGCCAGTAGACGGCCCACAGTGACAAATAGCCGGCCGCCGCACCGATCACGGCCGCATCCAGGGGGGCGAATACGGCGTGTAGATTGATCAGCAGCCCCGCCCAGAGCAGCGGCAACGTCAGCGAATCGGGCAGCAGCTTGGTCTCCAGATCGATGGCGCTCATCGCCAGCAGCGCAGCGCAGAACGCAAAGGCGATAAGCGCCGTAGGCGTGGGGCCGAACGCCGCGAGTGAGAGCGCCGCGAACAGTGCGCAGGCGGACTCGATCAACGGATAGCGCCAACGGATCCGCGTACCGCATGCCGAGCATCGGCCGCGCAATGCGATAAAGCTGAGCAACGGGATGTTCTCGTACAAGCGCAACGTATGTCCGCATGCAGTGCACGCCGAGCGTGGCACACACAGGTTATAGCGCCGTGGCAAATCGGTTTGCGACGACGGAGCGGGCCTTCGCTCGGGCGTCGGATTGGGCTTGGCATCGTGCTCATCGCTTGCTGCGCTTAACGCGTGCAGCGCATTGTGCGGCACGTAGCCGGCCAGTTCTTGCTGCCATGCGTGTTCAAGCATCTGCGGCACACGGTGTACGACAACAGTCAGGAAACTGCCGATGACCAATCCGAGCACGCATGCGAAAGCGTACTGCCAAGCAACCGGCAGCATCGAGAAAGCGTCGGCGAAGCCGGCGATCCAGCGGCCGGGGCCGTAGGGGGCGATGACAGAAAACGAATGCATGTCGATGGCCAGCGAGGAACGGTACGCGATGCTACCTGATTGAAATTACATTACGTTACCCATTTCGATAATGGGCAAATACATGGCGACCACGAGTGCGGCAATCAGCGCACCGGGCCCGACAATGATAAGCGGTTCGGCCAGTTGTGCGAGCAGGCCGATTCGTTCCGCCACGAGCTGGTCATTCCAAGCGCCGATGTCGGCCAGCGTCGTGCCGAGCGTGCCGGCTTGCTCGGCAAGTGCGATCGTGGCCACGACGTCGGGCGGAAAGCAGGTGCTGGCACGCATGGCATCGGCCAGGCTTGCGCCGACGCGCACGCGTGCCGCGATGTCGCGTGTTGCTGCGTCCATCGCGGCATTGCCGCTAATGCCGTCCACGGCATCGAACCCGTCAGCCAGGGCGATGCCAGCCTCGAGAACCTGGCCCAGCGCATGGCTCCAGCGCGCGATGGCCGCGCGCTGCACGATGGGGCCCACGAGCGGCGCACGTAACAGCAGTGCATGCAGGCGCAGGCGAAACTGTGGCGAGCGTTGCCAGGCAAGCATGCCGCACGCGATCCCGAGGCCCCCCACCGCGACCATCGCCGGGCCGTGAGTTAGCCACTGCCGGGACAGCGCGACCACGATCCGCGTGGGTTTGGGCAATTGCGAGCCAAATCCGGCGAACACTTGTTCGAATGTCGGTACCACCCAAACCAGCAGTAGCGCGCACAGGCCCAGTGCCAGCGCGAGGATTAGCGTCGGATACCATAGCGCGTTGCGCAGCCGCGCACGTTGTGCGGCCACACGGTCCCGAGTGTCCGCCAGTTGAGCGAGGATCGTATCGAGTGAGCCGGTGTGTTCCGCAAGCTCGACAAGCCGCCAGTACGCGGCCGGAAACACATGGCTGTGGCGTTGCAGCGCCCTGGACAGCGTACTGCCTTCTGTGATGTCTCGCAGCACGGTTTCGAATAGGGGTTTCAGTGGCGCACTCGTGTGCTGTGCCACCAGCGCCAACGCAGGTTGCAGCGACAGTCCACTGCGCAGCAGCATGGCCAAGTGTCGCGTGGCGCGCGTCAGATCGGCGTGGCGTACGCGTGGACTCCACCATGCGCGAACCTCGATGAGCTCGACCGCGACAATCCTGTCGCGCCGAATACGCTCGAGTGCCGAACGCGCGTCGAGCGCCACGAGCGTGCCGCGACGTCGGCGGCCGTCGGCGCCGATGCCTCGCCAATGGAAGCGGGACATCGCCGGCCGACGGGGCGAAGCGGCTTGGATAGGAGGCTGCATCGTGCGCCAATCCATCACGCATCGTCCGTCACCGCAAGGGCTTCATGCAGCGATGTCGTTCCATCGCGCACACGCGCGAGCGCGGATTGCCGCAATGTTTGCAGACCGGCTGCGCGCATCACGTCTGCCAGCGCATGGGTCGGCGTCCGCGCTGCGATGCGCTGTTGCAGTGCGGTGGTTACGGGCACGACCTGATGGATCGCGCAGCGGCCCACAAAGCCGGTGCCGCGGCATGCCGTGCAGCCGACTGGTCGATAGGATTGCCAATAACCCGCCAGCGCTTGGTCGACATGTGCGGCCGTCATGCCGGCCGCACGCAGCGCGACGGGGTCGGGCGTATCGGCGAGCCGGCACGCGTTGCATAACCGCCGCACCAGCCGTTGCGCCGTGATGAGCTTGACCGCTGCCGCCACGTTGTACGGTTCCACGCCCAGGTCCGTGAGTCGCGCGAGCGTCGCTGGCGCATCATTAGTGTGCAGCGTGGCAAGCAGCAAATGTCCGGTCTGTGCAGCGTTGATGGCGACCGAGGCGGTTTCCGTATCGCGGATCTCGCCGACCATGATCACGTCCGGGTCTTGCCGCAGCAACGCGCGCAGCACCGATGCGAAACCCAAGCCTGCTCGGTCGTTGACCGACACCTGGTTGACGCCGGCGAGCTCGATCTCGGACGGGTCCTCGATCGTGCAAAGATTAAACGCATCGCGATCGAGTTCGCGCATGAAGGTATAGAGCGTCAGCGTCTTGCCGCTGCCCGTGGGTCCGGTGACCAGCACCATGCCTTGTCGGACGCGCAACGCATGCTGTACGGCGGACAACTGGGCGGCGTCAAAACCCAGTCCTGTTAGATCCAGCCCATCGGGTAGCGCATCAAGGCGGCGCAGCACCACTTTTTCGCCGAATACCGTGGGCAGCGTTGACACGCGGAATTCATCGAACTCGGTGCCGGACACGGCGATGCGCAACCGGCCATCCTGTGGCGCGCGCCGCTGCGCGATGTCCAGTCGCGACAGCACTTTGATTCGTGTGATGACTGCGTCACGCAGGTGCGCGGGTGGATTGTCGAGGCGATGTAGTCGACCGTCGATCCGCAGCCGAATTTGCCATTGGTGTCGGCTCGGCTCGATATGGATATCCGAGGCGCGACACGCGCCGGCTTGTGCAAATAAATCGTTCAGCAGGCGTACCGCCGGTGCGTCGGTGTCGTCTGATTGCGCAGCGTGTGCGAGCGCGCGGGCACGCTGTGCCGCACGCGTCGTCAGCTTGGTAGCGACGGGCGCCGCAGCCGAGCGCACCGGTGCGGCCGGCGCCGTGAAACCGGAACGCGTGTGCTCATCGGCTTCGCGCGGCACGGGCGGCTCAGCCGTGGACCGCATGGATATGGGATGGGCGCCGTGCGCCGCAGGGGACGGTGGCACGGCTGGGAACAACGGGTGATTGGGCATGCTGGCGATGTGCTGACGGCGCAATGCAATAAAGACCTACTTATCGTCGCGTGCTCGCTGCATTCGCGCCATTCAGCCGAACGGCCAATCGCGTTGGTGTCCTGCCGGGCCGGCGTACCGCTTTGCTGATAGGCTAGCGGGCGTGCTGCCGTGCTGCCACCGCGTGCGCGGCGTCCAACCGCGTGGGCCGGAAGAGTTTCACCGTGCGAATGGCTTGATTGTCGATCTGCATGACCTCCATGCGCGTGTCGCCGACCACCAGGCTCACGTCGCCTTCCGGGATGGCCTCCAACAGTTCCAGGATCAGGCCATTTAACGTCTTTGGACCATCAAGCGGCAACCGCAGACCAAGCCGGCGGTTCAACTCCCGTAATGGGATGCCGCCCGCGACGATGCATTCCCCTTGCGCGTTCCAGCCGCCTGCCGCGCCGCTTGCCGTGCGCGGCAAGGTCGTCGTGAACTCGCCGATCAACTCCTCGATAATGTCCTCCGGCGTCACCAGCCCTTGGACTTCGCCATATTCGTTGACGACCAGCGCCATCCGGTGCCGGTTCTCTTGGAAGAACTGCAACTGCTGGAAGACCGGCGTGCCGCTGGGCACGAAATAGGGCTCCGTGAGCAACTCGCGCAGTTTTTCTCGCTCGAATTCCTGGTTGTGCAACGCGGCTAGGGTCTTGCGCACATGAAGCATGCCGAGCACGCGGTCAATGTCCCCCTGATAGACGACTAACTTGTTGTGGTAGCAGGTTTCCAACTGCTGGACCAACTGGTCGAACGGCGCATCGAAGTCTAGCGCCTCGATGCGCCGGCGTGGCACCATGACATCATCGACCGAGATGCTCTCCAGATCGAACAGGTTCAGCAGGATGCTGCGGTGCTTGCTTGGCATGAAGCTGCTCGATTCCAGTACGACGCTGCGCAATTCGTCGTTGGACATGCGCAGTTCACGCCCGCTTTTCGTATTGATGTGCAGCACGAGCAGGATGCCGTTGGCCAGCATGTTGACGAACCACACCAGCGGGCGGGCGAGGGTGATCAGCGGCTTGATGACGAGGCTGGCCGGCAACGCGATCTTTTCGGGATAGGCCGCGCCGACAATCTTCGGTGTGATCTCGGCGAACACGATGATGAGGAATGCGACGATCCCGGTGGTGATCGACAGCACCGCGCTGTGGTTGCCGAACGCGTGCAGCGCGATCGATGTCGTGAGCACCGGGATGATGACGTTCATCAGATTGTTGCCGATCAGGATCACGGACAGCAACTGGTCGGTGTGCACGAGCAGGCGCTGCGTCGTCTTCGCACCCACCACGCCCTTGCCCGCTAAATGCTTGAGCCGATGGCGGTTTAACGCCATCATCGCGGTTTCCGAGATTGAAAAAAAGCCCGATATGAGCAGCAGCACGACTACGGCGCCAATTTGCGCCCAAAGAGGGAGAGTTTCCACGTGAAAAAGCCGGATGCCGGCTAATGGACGATGAAGTCAACTATATCAGAGCGCCGGGGGCGTCCGTGCAGTAGCCCGGCGGGCGACATACTGGCGCGACGCGCGTCCTGCCGGTTCTTTGCATCCCTGCATTAGCGCTTTTGAGCCGCCACAGCTCCCCATTCCTTTCAATCCAGCCCGAAAAGTAGGAGGCTGGGTGGAGACCGACGGAGCATGGTGTCATGGCATGACTCGCATCGCCAGCGTGAAAGCCAGCACGCCACACGTCGGGGTCTATCTGCACGCCGATTGTCATCGTATTCCCTTCGAGTGCGAGAACGGCGCCGGCGTTTGTCGCTGCCAGGCGGTCTGCTGCGCTTTTGTGGGACGGGGCCGTGCGGGCGCCGAGCAGTCGGAGGCGGAGGTTTCTGGTTGGCATCGATCCACGCGAGAACCTTGCACTCGTACCTTCACAGCCGCCGGCTATGAGGCACCTTGAACGAGCGTCCGCCGCGAACCCAACGTTGCTGGCCATGAAGCTTGCAGCCATGAATGCTGACGTGAGGGAAGAGAGTCAAAAAGAAAATGTCCCGCCAACTTGGCGGGACATCCTTGGGTAACCCGATGTAGGATTTATTCTATCTCGACATGGACATCGAGTTAGAAGGACCCGTAAGTCACTGATCCTATTGAGAATTCTGGTCGGGGTGAGAGGATTCGAACCTCCGGCCTCTACGTCCCGAACGTAGCGCTCTACCAGGCTAAGCTACACCCCGAATTGGATCACTTCAGCATTTTCGTCTCTTTCAAGACTGGCGCGCCGCTGAATAAGAGCACAATTGTAGCAGCGATTCTTTGAATTGGGAATCTGGAAATGCAAAAATGGCGCGCGCCGCGGCCTGTGCTTCCGCTTCGGCGCAGCGCAGCGTGTGGTCGAGCGCGCCCGACTCGGTGACGGCGGTGAAAATCGTGTCGAATCGGTCGGTGCCGCCGTGCTCGATGGCGTCCCGGGCCAACTGCGCCTGCTCGTCGGTGCCGTGCTCGATCAAATAGATCAGCGGTAGCGTCGGCTTGCCTTCGCGCAGGTCGTCGCCGGCATTCTTCCCCATTGACTCGGGCGTGCCTGTGTAATCGAGCCAGTCGTCCATGATCTGGAAGGCGGTGCCGATCGTGCGGCCAAACTCCGCCGCGGCGGCCTCCATCGCGGGGGGCGCACCGGCGATGACCGCGCCCAACTGGGCTGCCGCCTCGAACAGCTTGGCGGTCTTGTAGCGGATCACCTGCATGTAGCGCGCTTGATCCACGTCCGGATCATGCATGTTCAGCAACTGCAACACCTCGCCTTCCGCGATGACGTTGGTGGCGTCCGACAGGATCTGCATTACGCGCAAGTTACCGCACGCGACCATCATCTGGAACGCGCGCGAATACAGGAAATCGCCGACCAGCACGCTGGCTGCGTTGCCAAACAGCGCATTGGCGGTTTGCTTGCCGCGCCGCAACTGTGATTCGTCGACCACGTCGTCATGGAGTAGCGTCGCCGTGTGGATGAACTCGATGACCGCCGCTAGCTCATGCCGGTGGCCGCTGCGCTCTCCCAGTGCGTTCGCCACCAGCAACAGCAGGGCGGGGCGCAGGCGCTTGCCACCCGCACCGATGATGTATTCGGCGATCTGGTTGATCAGGACGACGTCCGACGCGAGCCGCGTGCGGATCACGCGATTGACTTGTTGCATGTCGTCGGCGATCGGCGCTAGCGTGGCGGCCGCGGACGGGGTGGTGGTGGCTGTCAACGACGTAAACCGGAAAAAAGGGTGGGCGGAGCAAAACAGGCGAATTATAAGGCACTGGAGCGGCCGACCGTGCTTTGCCGCCAGTTTGTCGATCATGGTCGGACGAGGCGCCCGCTCGTGTGCGCTCGATCTGCAGCAGGTTTTGACTTGCCTTAAAAATCTCTATATAATCAAGCGTTTCTGTGCATGGCGCGCAGAAACGCACGAAGCGCGCGAAAATGCGTGTTCGAAACCAATGAAGGGGTCCGGATCCGGGCCGCTTTTCAAGTGAGGTTCAACAATGTACGCGGTCATAAAAACCGGTGGCAAGCAGTATAAGGTCGCTGCCGGCGAAAAATTGAAAGTAGAACAGATACCGGCAGACATTGGCGCTGAAATCACGCTCGACCAGGTGCTCGCAGTCGGCGAGGGCGAATCGATTAAGTTCGGTACGCCGCTGGTGGGTGGGGCTTCCGTCAAGGCTACCGTGGTATCGCACGGACGGCATGCGAAAGTGACGATCTTCAAGATGCGTCGCCGGAAGCACTACCAGAAGCATGGCGGTCATCGCCAGAATTACACCGAATTGCGCATCGACGCGATTAACGCGTAACGCGCAGGGAGTCCACAGATGGCACACAAAAAGGCAGGCGGCTCGTCCCGGAACGGCCGCGATTCCGAAAGCAAGCGTCTCGGCGTCAAGGTGTTCGGCGGCCAGGCAATCCATGCGGGTGGCATCATCGTGCGTCAACGCGGCACGCGGATGCATGCTGGCGACAACGTCGGGATTGGCAAGGACCATACGCTGTTCGCGCTGACCGACGGTCATGTCCGCTTTGCGGTCAAGGGCGCGGCGAGGAAGCATATCGTCAGCGTGGTCCCGGCTGCTTGAATACCCGGTGGTCACCACGCGAACCGGCTGACCGGATCCGGCACTCCGCCGGGCTTGCGCCGGTGACGTCGCCTCGGGCTGCCGATGCAGAGCGGGCGTGACGAAGCAAAAGGCCTCGCAATCTGCGGGGCCTTTTTGTTGGTGCTGGCAAGATAGGTTGTGAGTGCCGCAACGCGTTGGTGAGCGCGGACAAAATCGCGGCGCCGGCGGCACGATCGGCGGGTCGGCGGCAGCAGGCAAACGGCGCAAGCCGAACGGAGCAATTTGAATGAAGTTCATTGACGAAGCGAGGATCGAGGTCATCGCCGGTGACGGAGGGGATGGCAGCGCATCGATGCGCCGTGAGAAGTTCGTTCCGTTCGGCGGGCCGGATGGAGGTGACGGCGGGCGTGGTGGCAGTGTTTACGCTATCGCGGATCGCAACATCAATACGCTGATCGACTACCGGTACGCAAAGAAGCACCAAGCGCGCAACGGCGAGAACGGGCGCGGATCGGACTGCTACGGCAAGGGAGGCGAGGACATCACGTTGCGCATGCCAGTCGGCACGGTGATCACGGATCGGGATACCGGTGAGCTGATCGCCGACCTGACTGAGCACGATCAGCGCGTGCTGCTGGCCAAGGGCGGCGCCGGGGGGCTCGGCAACCTGCATTTCAAGTCGAGCACGAACCGGGCACCACGGCAAAAAACCGAAGGCAAGCCGGGCGAGCGCCGCATGCTCAGGCTCGAGTTGAAGGTGCTGGCCGATGTCGGCCTGCTGGGCATGCCCAATGCGGGCAAGTCGACGTTTATCGCGTCGGTGTCGAACGCGAAGCCGAAGATCGCCGACTATCCGTTCACGACGCTTGCGCCGAACCTTGGTGTGGTGCGGGTCGGACCGACGAAGAGTTTCGTGATCGCTGATATCCCGGGCCTAATCGAAGGCGCCGCCGAAGGCGCTGGGCTGGGGCACCAGTTCCTACGGCATCTGCAACGCACCAGGATATTGCTGCATTTGGTCGATCTTGCGCCGTTTGATGCCGGCGTCGATCCGGTCGCGGAGGCAGGTGCGATCGTCAACGAGCTGCGCAAGTACGACGAGGCGCTTTACCGCAAGCCGAGGTGGCTGGTATTGAACAAGGTTGACATGATTGCAGAGCACGAGCGCGAAGCGCGCGTGGCCGACTTTGTCGAGCGCTTCGGTTGGCAGGGACCGGTATTCCAGATCTCGGCGCTCACCGGTCTAGGCTGCGAGAATCTGTGTTATGCGGTCTACGACTACTTGAGCGAGACTGGACTGGCGGCGCGTGCGCAGCATGCCGAGGACCTGGCGGCCGACGTGCGGTTCCGGGGTGACGCACAGACGTGCGACGACGCGACACCACCCGGCGCCGATACACAGTGACTGTCGCCGCCGCGCAACACGATACCGAACGGGAACACAAGGACGGCGCAACGATGCGTTCGATCATTGCCGATGCAAAACGGCTGGTTGTGAAAGTGGGTTCGAGCCTGGTCACCAATGACGGGCGTGGGCTGGATCATGACGCGATCGGGAGATGGGCCGCGCAAATTGCCACATTGCGCCAGCAGGGCAAGGACGTGGTGCTGGTCAGTTCCGGCGCGATCGCCGAGGGGATGCAGCGACTGGGCTGGAACCGGCGTCCACGCGAGATCGCCGAGCTGCAGGCCGCGGCCGCGGTTGGCCAAATGAGGCTGGCGCAGGTCTATGAAAGCCGCTTTGCCGAGTATTCGATCCGCACGGCCCAGATCTTGCTCACGCACGCGGACCTTGCCGATCGCGAGCGATACCTGAATGCACGCTCGACGCTGCTTACGTTGCTCAGACTCGGCGTGGTGCCGATCATCAATGAGAATGACACGGTCGTCACGGATGAGATCAAGTTCGGCGACAACGACACGTTGGGCGCGTTGGTGGCGAACTTAATCGAAGGGGACGTGCTGGTGATTCTGACCGACCAGCGTGGTTTGTACACGGCCGATCCGCGCAAGGATCCTGCCGCGACGCTGGTGCAACAGGCCGACGCCGGCGACTCCGCGTTGGAGGCAATGGCCGGTGGCACCGGTACAAGCATCGGCCGGGGTGGGATGCTGACCAAGATTCTGGCCGCCAAGCGCGCCGCGCACAGCGGCGCGGATACGGTGATTGCAAGCGGTCGAGAGCCGGACGTGCTGGTCCGGCTGGCGGCGGCGGAGTCGATTGGCACGCAACTCATTGCGCGGACCGCCCGCATGGCCGCACGCAAGCAATGGATGGCGGACCAACTGCAAGTGCGCGGCCATGTCGTGATCGACGCGGGCGCGGTCGAGAAGCTGACATCCGGCGGCAAGAGCCTGTTGCCGATCGGCATCGTCGACGTGCAAGGCATTTTTGCTCGCGGCGAGGTGATTGCGTGCCTGGACGAAGCGGGCCGCGAGGTGGCGCGTGGGTTGACGAACTACAGTAGCGTCGAGGCGCGGCTGATTCGCCGCCATCCGAGTGCGCAGATCGAGTCGATTCTCGGTTACATGCTCGAGCCCGAACTGATCCACCGGGATAACCTGGTGATGCTTTAACGCCAGCGAGGTGCGCGCCTCGCGGTGGACCCGCGATGCGCGAAGCCGGTTGGCTTTGCTATCCTGCTATCGGGGTCGCTACTGGGGCTCACTATTGGGGCTCTCTATTGATAGCGCGATGCGGCGATCCGTTTGTAACGGATATTCTGCACGATCGACGAGGCCTTGCCCTGCGGCATCTTGTTCGTGCACATGTAGTCTTGGTATAGCGCGGCCTGATACGCGTTCAGCTGGCCGTTCTCGATGCGCCGCCAGCCGTTTGCCGCGCCCCGATCCCATTGTTCGCCGCTGTCATCGGCGGCCGCATAACGGCGCCATTCATAGGTTTCACAACGCAAACCTTCGTAATAGACATTGCGTGCGCCTCGCGGGCTCGTGATCACGATCGTATAGCGCACGACGCCGTCAGTGCCCACCGACACGGAAGCCGCGTCAACGGCGAACTGTAGGTTCGTCGTCGCGGAGACCTCGAATGGCAGCAGGTCCGCGGCGCGCGGCATCGGCGGCAACTTATCGACCTTGCTCTCGATCCAGTTCTGCGTGCGCTCCAGCAGGTAGACGAAGTCCTGACCGGGCTTGGGCCCCTGCTCCGGCGACGGGGACGAGCATGCGCCGAGCAGTGCGGCAGTGGTGATCGTGCTGATCAGGGCGGTGACGCGGCACGGACTTGGGCGCGATGGATAGGCAGGCGGGCAGACGCGTTTCAAGACGAATTCCTGGCACAAAAGGTGGTGTATTAAAGCACAAGGGCCGGGATCCAGAGGCAGATCTCCGGACCGCGGCCCTCGGCGGTTTGCTCAGGCGGCTATGCGCCGCCAGGCAAACCCATGTGGCAGTCATGGTCGGGCTTGGCGTCGACCGGCTCGACGACCAGCGCCGCGGTAGCCACGCCCAGTACTGCGGTCGCTGCGCGACCTGGGTTAGGCTCAGCGCTGGACTCGGTGTTCGAACATACCGTCTTAATCGATACCGTTACCACTTTTGCATTCGCCTTTGGATGGCGGGTGCCATGGTGCGACGCAGAACGTTCATGGCGTCCGGGCTGCCGTCGCACGAAGCGGGAAAGCTCGGTTAGCGCCATCTGGTATACATCTCTCTTGAACTCGATCACGGCGTCCAGCGGCACCCAGTAACTGTTCCAGCGCCACGCGTCGAATTCCGGATGATCGGTCGCGCGCAGACAGATATCGCAATCGCGTCCGATCATGCGCAACAGAAACCAGATCTGCTTCTGTCCTCGATAGTGACCGCGGACTTCACGCTTGATGTACTTGTCGGGCACCTCGTAACGCAACCAGTCGCGCGTGCGACCGATGACCTTGACGTGCTCGGGTCTCAAACCGGTTTCTTCGTGCAACTCCCGAAACATCGCTTGCAGGGGCGTCTCACCATACTTGATGCCGCCTTGCGGAAACTGCCAGGAATGCTCACGCAGCCGTTTACCCCAAAACACCTCGTTGCGCGCGTTCAAGAGGATGATGCCGACGTTCGGGCGAAAGCCTTCACGATCCAGCATACAACCACCTTCGAATCCTTTAAAATTGCTTTGATTATAAACAGTTAATGGGCGCCGTGCGACCCGGCTGGAGTCGGGTGCGCCGGCGCCCTCGTTTTGGAACCTCTCAAGAATGAAAGCTTCGCGTTTTTTCATCGGCACGCTTAAGGAAGCGCCGGCCGATGCCGAGATCGTCAGTCACCAGTTGATGGTCAGGGCGGGGATGATTCGCCGCGTCGCCGGCGGTATCTACAACTACATGCCGCTTGGGTTGCGCTCGGTCCGCAAGGTGGAGGCGATCGTACGCGAAGAGATGAACCGTGCGGGTGCCGTCGAGCTGTTGATGCCGGCGGTGCAGCCGGCCGAGCTATGGCAGGAATCCGGCCGCTGGGAGCAATATGGCCCCGAACTGCTGCGCGTAAAGGATCGCCACGACCGTGACTTCGTCGTCGGACCGACCCATGAGGAAGTGATCACCGATATCGCGCGCAAGGAAATCAAGAGCTACCGCCAGATGCCTGTGAATTTTTACCAGGTGCAGACCAAGTTCCGCGACGAAATCCGCCCCAGGTTTGGCGTGATGCGGGGACGCGAGTTCATCATGAAGGACGCGTATTCGTTCGATCGCGACCATGCCGGGCTGCAGCTGTCGTACCAGAAGATGTACGACGCGTACGTGAGAATCTTCACGCGCCTGGGGCTCGAATTCCGTGCGGTGGCGGCCGACAACGGCTCAATCGGCGGCACCGGGTCGCACGAATTCCATGTGATCGCTGCGACCGGCGAGGATGCGATCGCGTATTGCCCTAGCTCGGACTATGCGGCCAATGTTGAGGCTGCCGAAGCCGTATCGTTGATCGCGTCGCGCGCAGCGCCGAGCGAGCCGCTGACAAAGAAGGCCACGCCGGGCAAGGCGAAATGCGAGCAGGTGGCCGATTATCTGGGTATTGCGTTGGAGCGCACGATCAAGTCGATCGTGCTGGCCGTGGATAACGAGGGTGCCGACCCGACGATTTGGCTGCTGTTGCTGCGCGGCGACCATGAACTGAACGAAATCAAGGCTGGCAAGGTGTCGGGGCTGGCCGGCTATCGGTTCGCCACCGAGCAGGAGATCGTCGATTGGTTTGGCGCGCCGCCCGGCTATTTGGGGCCGCTGAACACGCGCAAGCCGGTGAAGGTAGTCGCGGACCGCACCGTGGCGAATATGAGCGACTTCGTTGTCGGCTCGAACGAGATGGACTACCATACGACGGGGGTCAATTGGGGTCGCGATCTGCCGGAGCCGGAAGTGGCGGACTTGCGCAACGTGCGCAAGGGCGACCCATCGCCGGACGGCCGCGGCGAGCTGGACCTATGCCGTGGCATCGAGGTCGGGCATGTATTTCAGCTTGGCACGAAGTACTCGGAAGCCATGGGCGCGACGTTCCTGGACGAGAACGGCAAGCCGGCACCGATGACGATGGGGTGCTACGGGATCGGCATCACGCGGATCCTCGGTGCGGCGATCGAGCAGAACTTCGACGAACGCGGCATCATCTGGCCGGAGGCCATTGCACCCTTTCATTTGGTGCTGTGTCCGATGGGCTACGAGCGCAGCGACGCGGTGCGCGAGCAGGCGCACAAGCTCTATGACGAACTGCTCGGCGCGGGGATTGACGTGATCTTGGACGACCGGGGCGAGCGTCCCGGCGTGATGTTCGCGGATTGGGAATTGATCGGCGTGCCACACCGGCTCGTGATCGGCGAGCGCGGCCTCAAGGAAGGCAAGATCGAGTATCAGGGCCGCCGCGATGTGGAGCCGACGCTGTTGCCGCTCGAACAGGCGGCAGCATGGGTGGTCGAGCGGGTGTGCGCGGCACTGGCACGTTGACGGACCACGGCCGTGCAATACACATTTCTATCCGCGACGGTCCTGCTGATCCTGATTACGGATCCGTTGGGTAATATCCCATTGTTCATCAATGTGCTGCGCAATGTTGCGCGAGAGCGGCGCCCGAAGGTGATCCTGCGCGAAGTGGCGATCGCGTTCGTCATCCTGCTGGTATTCATGATCGCTGGCCACGCGTTTCTGCGCATGATGCACCTGACTGATTTGTCGTTGCGGTTGGCGGGCGGGATCGTGCTGTTTCTGATTGCGCTCCGGATGATCTTTCCGCACGCGGAAGGTCCGTTCGGCGGCGATCCGCTCGGCGAGCCGCTGATCGTGCCGCTTGCGATTCCGGCGCTGGCGGGACCGTCCGCCATCGCGACCGTCATGCTGCTGACGTCACAGGCGCCGGGCAAGATGCTCGAATGGATCGGCGCGCTCACGGTGACGATGGCCGTGTGCGCGATCGTGCTGCTACTGGCCGATAAGATCCAGCGATGGCTCGGCACGCGCACCGTTGCCGCGTTCGAGCGGTTGATGGGACTCGTGTTGGTCGCCATTTCGGTGGAGATGATCCTCGAGGGTATCCGGATCTTCATGCGACAGCTTTAAGGGTTGCAGGCCCGGAGCGAAAACAGGCGGGCCGACGCGGTGGCCTGCACCGGGCTCAGGCGTCGCTTTTCAGCGCGCGGATCGTAGATAGGTTGCGCCAATACCCATTGACGTCCATCCCGCAGCCGAACACATAGCGGTCCGGCACTTGGAAACCACAGAAATCGGGGCGCAGCGGCTTAGTCTTCGCAAGAATCTTCTCGCACAGCACCGCGCTAGCGAAGCGACGCGCGCCCTTCTCGATAATCCGGTCTCGGATCGCTGCCATCGTTTCGCCTTCATCCAGGATGTCGTCGAGCACCAGCACGACTCGGTCCTTGACTGATTCGGCCGGTGCCACGCGCCACTGCATGTCATGGCTGCGTGTCGTGTTGCGATAGCGGGTCAAATGGATATAGTCGAACTCGAGCGGGAAGTCCAGATGCGGCAGCAGCATGCCGGTGAACACCGCGGCACCGCCCATCACGGACAGCACAAGCGGGAACTCGTCACTCATCGCGTCGCGGATTGCAACGGCCATCCGCTGGATTGACGCCGCCACGTCGGCGGACGATACGATCTCCTCGGAGTGGCGGAAAATATCCAGGGCTTCTTCGCGGTTCATCGGGATCTCGGCGAGGGGCCTAATAGAGAGTGTGAATCAAAAGAGTGTGAATCAAAAAACGGCGCGGGCTCCACAGAGAAAACCCGCGATGGCAGCCGCCGCGGCTGTTCGGCTCAGCGTAGCCCGGGCAGCATGCCTTTCATGCCGCGCATCATCTTTTGCAGGTTGCCGCCCTTGAGCTTCTTCATCATGCCGCGCATCTGTTCAAACTGGTTCAGCATCCGGTTCACTTCCTGTACCTGCACGCCGGCGCCGGTCGCGATGCGTCGCTTGCGGCTTGCTTTGATTAGCTCCGGCTTGGCACGCTCGGCCGGCGTCATCGAATTGATGATGCCTTCTATGCGGCGCATCTGTTTTTCGGCCTGAGACATGTCGGCGTTGCCAGCGGCCTGCTGGAATTGCGCCGGCAGCTTGTCCATCAGCGTCGATAAGCCACCCATTTTCTTCATTTGTGACAGTTGGGCACGGAAGTCATTCAGGTCGAAAGCGCCGCCTTTCTTCACCTTTTCGGCGAGCTGCTGCGCGGCCTGCACGTCCACGCCGCGCTGCGCCTCCTCGACCAGCGCCAGGATATCCCCCATGCCCAGGATCCGGTTGGCCATCCGTTCTGGGTAGAACGTCTCTAGACCGTCGAGCTTCTCACCGACGCCGACGAACTTGATCGGCCGGCCGGTCACGTGGCGTACCGACAACGCCGCGCCGCCGCGCGAGTCGCCATCGAGTTTGGTCAGCACGACGCCGGTGAGCGGCAGCGCGTCGTTGAAAGCCTTCGCGGTATTGACCGCGTCCTGGCCAAGCATCGCATCGACGACGAATAGCGTCTCGGCCGGCTTGAGCTGCGCGTGCAACGCGGCGATTTCCTGCATCATCGCATCATCGATGCCGAGCCGGCCCGCCGTGTCCACGATTAATACGTCATGGTAGTGCCGCTTGGCCCAGTCCAATGCGTCCCGTGCAATATCCAGCGGCTTTTGATCTGGTTGGGACGGGAAGAAATCCGCGCCGACCTGCTCGGTGACGGTTTTCAGCTGCGCGATCGCCGCGGGCCGGTATACGTCGCACGATACGGTGAGGACTTTCTTCTTCTGCTTCTCATGCAGCAGCTTGGCCAGCTTGCCGACCGTAGTGGTCTTGCCGGCACCCTGTAGGCCCGCCATCAAGATCACCGCTGGCGGCGTGACTGCCAAGTTCAACTCGGCCGCCTTGCCCTCGTAGTCGCCACCGATCACCGCGGTCAGTTCGCGTTGTACGACACCGACCAGCGCCTGGCCGGGGGTCAAGCTGCTAATCACTTCCTCACCAAGCGCTTTTTCCCGAACCTTCGCGATAAACTCGCGCACCACCGGCAGCGCGACGTCTGCCTCGAGCAGTGCCAGGCGTACCTCGCGCAGCATCTCTTGCGTGTTGGCCTCGGTGAGCCGGGCTTCGCCGCGTAGCGTCTTCACGACGCGCGCCATACGTTGTGTGAGATTGTCGAGCATGGGAGTTACGTGCGGTTTGCCGCGCATCGACGCGAGCCCGGGCGGGTGGCGCGGTCCGGGTGCATCAAGACACACGGGGGCAGCGAGATCCGGGCCGGCGGCGGGGCGCTAGTGTAAACTGAATGACTATGCACATTGTACTGTATGCCTTCACCGCGCTTTTGTATGGCAGCCTTGGCATCGCCGCCTGGCGGTCGCATCGGCACGTGCGCGATCCGCACGGCACGCTGCTGGCCGCGGCGCCGGTAGCCGCGTTGCCGGCGGCGTCCGGCCGCGGCGCCGGCAACGGCATGTCAGCGGTGGCACGCGCGGTGCTGTTCGCCGCGCTGGTGCTGCATGGGGTGCTGCTGCATATGACGATCTTCCCGGCCGATGCGATGGTATTCGGCTTTGCCTTCGCGCTGTCGGCAATGCTATGGCTCGGCGCGGGCATTTACTGGATCGAGAGTTTCTTTTTCCGGCTCGACGGGCTGCGACTGCTGCTGATGCCCATTGCCTGTGTGGCTACGCTGCTGCCGCTGCTGTTCGGCGGCATACACGTGCTGGCCTATGCGGCGGACCCGCTGTTCAAGGTCCACTTCGTGTTGGCTAACGTTGCGTATGGGTTGCTGGCGATCGCCGCGTTGCATGCGATCCTCATGTTGCTGGTCGAGCGCCGGCTGCACGCGCTGCGCGGCGTGGCCGGGCGGCGCACGCCGGGGCCACCCGCGCGTGACTGGTTATCGAGTTGGTTCGATACGCTGCCACCGTTGTTGACGTTGGAAAAGTTGCTGTTTCGCCTGATCACCGCTGGCTTCGTGCTGCTGACACTGGCGCTGATCAGCGGCGTGTGGTTCAGCGAGCAACTGATTGCCCAGGCCGTCAAGCTGGATCATAAGACCGTGTTCGCGTTCGTGTCATGGATCATGTTCGGCGCGTTGCTAGTGGGCCGTCATCGGCGCGGCTGGCGCGGTCGCACCGCGTTGCGTTGGGTGTTGGCGTCGTTCGCGGCGCTGCTGTTCGCGTATGTCGGCAGCCGCTTCGTGCTGGAGGTGCTGTTGCATCGCGCGGTGGTCTGATTGACACAGTCGGCTCGCGGTGGCATCCGAATCGTTTCCTGTGTGCTTATTCGTTCGTCATGGCCCGCATCCTCTTTTGGCTTTTTGTAATTCTCGCCATCCAGTGGCTGTGGCGTCAGGGCGCGCGTCGTGATCGGCATGCCAGCCGCGAATCCAAGGCGGAACAGGAATCCATGCGCCCGCAGGCCGAACAGGGTCGCGCTGATGGCGCGGCTGGCACGCGGCGCACCGGTGCCGCCGGTGACGGCGCACTGCCGGAGGCCATAGTGCGTTGCGCACAGTGCGGCGTACACGTACCCGTGAGCGAGACGGTGTCGGTAGAAGGCCAGCCCTTTTGTTCCAACGAGCATGCTGTCCGCTACGCGGTCCGGCCGGCCAGGCGCGATAATGCGCGGTGAGCGGGCGATGTGCGCAGCGCAGAAATCCGTGAACGACGACGCAGCGGCAACGAGTCGCGCGGCGTGCCCGATGACCGATCCGACGATTGGCCTGACAACGACAACGGGTCCGATGACCGGCCCGATGACTGATCCAGCGGCGGGCGCGCCGCGCGGCGAGGGCGCTGCCGCGCCGGCGCGCCTCGTGGTCGATGTGCTAGGGTGGGCCCGGCCCGCCCGGCACACGCCGTGCGCGAATTTCGATGCGCGTCCCGCAGGAGTCGAGCCGACGCTGGTGGTGGTGCACAGCATCAGTCTGCCGCCGGGACAGTTTGGCGGTGATGCGGTGGCGGCGCTGTTCCTCAATCAACTCGATTGCGACGCGCACCCGTACTATGCGCGACTGCGCGGGCTGCGCGTATCGGCGCACTTTTTTGTGCGGCGGGACGGCAAATTGCTGCAATTCGTCTCGTGCAATGAGCGCGCGTGGCATGCTGGCGCGTCGAGTTTCGTCGGTCGCGAACGCTGCAACGATTTTTCGATCGGCATCGAACTGGAGGGCTCGGACGAGCACGTGTTCGAGGCGCCCCAGTATGACACGCTGACGCGATTGTGTGCCGCACTGTGTGAGCGTTATCCCATCACCGCGCTGGTCGGCCATGCGGACATCGCGCCGGGTCGCAAGACCGATCCGGGGCCGCATTTCGACTGGCATCGGTTGCGTGCGCAGCTTGCGCTGCCGGCGACGTTTTTCCCCTATTTGCGCTGAACGGGTGTCGCGCGGGTGCACGCCGCGACGCCAGGGCGTGCGGCGTCTCTGCGCTTGCGTGGTGGCGAGCCCACAACCGGTGGCGCATGCCAAAAAGTCAAGTCTCCGAACGCAAATTTATTCGTGGAATCTGGGGTAAATTTCCACTATAGTTGGTGTGTGGCGGCAGCGTCGCTACTAGATATTGTGGTTTTTATGCGGCGCCTCGTTGACATCGACGGCGCCGCATTGCCTTCTCAGACATCGTTTTTTGGGGCGCCGCGGTACCGCGCCAATACGCTGTGCCACGCCCCGCTCGTTCCAAGAACGCGGATTCACCGCACGACACAAGATCAGGAGTTTTGCCCATGCAAACCACCGAGAACGTCACGTCCCAACAGCCCAATGCCGCAGCTGGCTTGCCGCATGGTGGTGGCGCTGCGCATGGCGCGCGCGCATTGGCGCCGCAGGCGACGCTTGCCGACTACAAGGTCATTCGCCGCAACGGGAGTGTGGTGTCGTTCGAGCCGTCCAAGATCGCGATCGCGGTGACCAAAGCCTTCCTTGCCGTCAATGGCGGCCAGGGCGCCGCGTCGGCACGCGTGCGCGAATTAGTTGAGACGCTGACGCAGGCGGTCGTGCGCGCGCTTGTGCGCAGCCGGCCGAACGGCGGCACGTTCCATATCGAAGACATTCAAGACCAGGTCGAACTCGCGCTGATGCGGGCCGGCGAGCACAATGTCGCTCGCGCCTACGTGCTGTATCGCGAGAAACGCGCTGCAGAGCGCACGCACGAAGTGGCGCAACAGCCGGCGCAAGGCGGATTGAACGTTAACGACAATGGCATTGTGCGCCCGCTGGACCTTGCCGCGTTGCGCAATGTGATCACGGCCGCCTGCGACGGGCTCGGCGAGGCGGTCAGCGCGGAGCCGATCGTCGCCGAAACGGTGAAGAATCTTTACGACGGCGTGCCGTTGTCGCAGGTCTACGACTCGGCGATCCTTGCCGCGCGCACAATGATCGAGAAGGAGCCGGCCTACAGCCAGGTCACCGCGCGGCTGCTGCTGCATACGATCCGCCGCGAGATCCTTGGCGAAGAGGTGTTGCAGTCCGAGATGGGCGAGCGCTATGCGGAGTACTTCTCGCAGTTCTTGAAGCGAGGCGTCGAGGCTGAGTTGCTCGACGAGAAGCTGCTGCAATTCGACTTGAAGAAGCTGGGTGACGCGCTGGATGCGTCGCGCGATCTGAAATTCGGCTACCTCGGGCTGCAGACGTTGTACGACCGTTACTTCCTGCACGTGGACGGGCAGCGTATTGAAATGCCGCAGGCCTTCTTTATGCGGGTGGCGATGGGGCTCGCGCTGAACGAAATCGATCGCGAGGCGCGGGCGATCGAGTTCTACAATGTGCTGTCGACGTTCGATTTCATGAGCTCAACGCCGACGCTGTTCAATTCCGGCACGCGCCGCTCGCAACTGTCGTCGTGCTACCTGACGACCGTCGCGGACGACCTGGACGGCATCTACGAGGCACTGAAGGAAAACGCGCTATTGTCCAAGTTCGCCGGCGGGCTCGGCAACGACTGGACCCGCGTGCGTGCGCTCGGCTCGCATATCAAGGGCACCAACGGCAAGTCGCAGGGCGTAGTACCGTTCTTGAAGGTCGTCAACGACACGGCGGTCGCGGTTAACCAGGGCGGCAAGCGCAAGGGCGCGGTGTGTGCGTATCTCGAAACTTGGCATCTAGACATCGAGGAGTTTCTCGAACTGCGCAAGAACACCGGCGACGATCGCCGCCGCACGCACGATATGAACACTGCGAACTGGATCCCGGATCTGTTTATGAAGCGGGTGATCGAGGGGGGCGATTGGACACTGTTCTCGCCGTCGACCTGCCCGGACCTGCATGAAAAGTTCGGTACTGAGTTTGAACAGGCGTATGTCGCTTACGAGGAAAAGGCTGCGCGCGGCGAATTGAAGCTGTTCAAGAAGATTCCGGCCGCGCAACTGTGGCGCAAGATGCTCGGGATGCTGTTCGAGACCGGCCACCCATGGATTACATTCAAGGATCCGTGCAACGTGCGCTCGCCGCAGCAGCACGTGGGCGTCGTGCATTCGTCGAACCTGTGCACTGAAATCACGTTGAACACGAGCGACAACGAGATCGCGGTCTGCAACCTGGGCTCGGTCAACCTGGTCGCGCATATGAAGCAAGGCGCGGACGGCGGCTATGTGCTGGACCACGATAAGCTCAAGCGCACGATCAGCGTGGCGATGCGCATGCTCGACAATGTAATTGATATCAATTACTACGCGGTTGCCAAGGCGCGCAACTCGAATCTGAAGCACCGGCCGGTCGGCATGGGCATCATGGGGTTCCAGGACTGCCTGCACCTGCTGCGCACGCCGTATGCGTCGCAGCAGGCGGTGGAGTTCGCGGACCGCTCGATGGAAGCCGTCTGTTACTACGCGTACTGGGCGTCCACCGAACTGGCGAGCGAGCGCGGCCGATACTCGTCGTACCGCGGCTCGCTGTGGGACCGCGGAATCCTGCCGCAGGACACGCTGAAGCTGCTCGCCGACTCGCGCGGCGGGTATGTCGAGGTCGACTCGTCCGAGACGATGGACTGGGCCGCGCTGCGCGAGCGCGTCGCTACGCACGGCATGCGCAACTCGAATTGCGTCGCGATCGCGCCGACCGCAACGATCTCGAACATCATTGGCGTGTCCGCGTGCATTGAGCCGACGTTCCAGAACCTGTATGTGAAATCGAACCTGTCGGGCGAATTCACGGTCGTCAACGAATACCTGGTGCGTGACCTGAAGGCGCGCGGGCTCTGGGACGAGGTGATGGTGGCCGATCTGAAGTACTTCGATGGATCGCTGGCGCGCATTGATCGTATTCCTGCCGATCTGCGCGAGACGTATGCAACCGCGTTCGAAGTGGATCCGAAATGGCTCGTGGAAGCGGCGGCGCGCCGGCAGAAGTGGATCGATCAGGCGCAGTCGTTGAACATCTACATGGCCGGTGCGTCGGGCAAGAAGCTGGACGAAATTTACAAGCTCGCCTGGCTGCGCGGCTTGAAGACGACGTATTACCTGCGCACAATCGCCGCGACGCACGTTGAGAAGTCGACGGTTGCGCACGGCGCGCTCAATGCGGTGCCATCCAGCGACGGTGGGGTGGGCGCGATGCATGGCGCGGGTGGCGTGTCGGGCAGCGCGACGGCGCACAACGCCGGTGTGCACGCCGCTGCCGATGCGGGATCACAAGATGAGATCGCAGGACCGGTTTGCATGCTGCGTCCTGGCGATGCAGGCTTCGACGAGTGTGAAGCGTGCCAGTGATGCGTTGGCGTGTGAGCGTGCTCGACCGTGTTGTCTGAAACTGCTTGCGGGCATACTGCATGCGGCACACGATAAGGCACGTGACGAGCGCTGCTTTGCACGCATCGCGTGTGCATCGTGTGACGCATGATACGCGCGATGAGCGGTAGCCACGCGCATGGCAGTGCGGCGAGTGCGATGAAACGGATGGCGCACTTGCCGCGCCGATCGATATGAAGCGATGCGTCGATCCGGGTTGTGATGCAACCGATGCGAAGACCTCGACGATCACATCGATCAAAGTGTTGTATGAAGGTCTCAATGCGAGATCAAAAGAGCGTTTTTCATCAGTGGACTCTTTTATCGCTGGTGAAAAGATGGTACAAACCGATCTAAATTGATGGTGACATTTATGCTCAACTGGGATGACGAGATTACTGCCGTAACTCCCCCGAGCGTTGCGCAACCAACGGTGCGAGAAACGACGGCGACTGGAGCCGTGGCATCGTCCGCCAGGTACGCAGCGCAAGCTGCGGGTACGTCCGCTCCGTTGGCACAGGATATCTTCACGCGTGATGTTGCTGTCGCGCCGGGCCAGCAACCGAACGCGTCGCCCGCACCTGCACCCGAGGCCCGCGTGAACGTGGCCGACAAGCGGATCATCAACGGCAAGACCGACGTCAATCAGCTCGTGCCGTTCAAGTACAAGTGGGCGTGGGAGAAGTACCTCGCCGGCTGTGCGAACCACTGGATGCCGCAGGAAATCAACATGTCCCGCGACATCGCGCTCTGGAAGGATCCAAACGGGCTGACTGACGACGAGCGCCGCATCGTCAAGCGCAACCTGGGTTTCTTCGTCACGGCCGATTCGTTGGCGGCGAACAATATCGTGCTTGGCACGTATCGCCACATCACCGCGCCCGAATGCCGTCAGTTCCTGCTGCGCCAAGCATTCGAGGAAGCGATTCATACGCACGCGTACCAGTACATCGTCGAGTCGCTCGGCCTGGACGAGGGTGAGATCTTCAATGCGTACCATGAGGTGTCATCGATCCGTGCGAAGGACGAATTTCTGATCCCGTTCATTCATACGTTGACCGATCCATCGTTCAAGACCGGCACGCTTGAGGCGGACCAGAAGTTGCTGAAGTCGTTAATCGTCTTCGCGTGCGTGATGGAGGGGCTGTTCTTCTACGTCGGGTTCACGCAAATACTGGCGTTGGGTCGGCAGAACAAGATGACCGGTGCCGCCGAGCAATACCAGTACATCCTGCGCGACGAGTCGATGCACTGCAACTTCGGCATCGACCTGATCAACCAGATCAAGCTTGAGAATCCGCATTTGTGGACGCCGGCATTTCGTGAAGAGATTCGCGGTTTATTCAAGCATGCGGTCGAACTCGAGTACCGGTATGCAGAAGACACGATGCCGCGCGGCGTGCTGGGCTTAAATGCCGGCATGTTCAAAAGTTATCTGCGTTTCATCTGCAATCGGCGCTGCCAGCAGATCGGCCTGGAGTCGTTGTTCCCGAATGAGGAAAATCCGTTTCCGTGGATGAGCGAGATGATCGACTTGAAGAAGGAGCGCAACTTCTTCGAGACGCGAGTGATTGAATATCAAACCGGTGGTGCGCTGAGTTGGGAATAACGCGTACCAGTGAATAGGCAGGGGTGTGCAGCACGCGATGGCGGCGATGACGCCGCCGCGTGTGTCGCACGGGTTTAGGAGAAGCGCCGCCTGATGCAATGTGTGCCTGACCGCCTGGATAGCCGACTGACGACGAACGGCACTGTGCGAACCCTTCAGTGGGATGGGCAAACTACCCCCGGAAAAGCCTCCGGCCGCGGTGTCGCGTGTCGGACTGCTTCAAATCATTCACCGGCAGCGATGCCGGTCGTGTTTTGGCGCACGCAGCCGCTAGGTCGGTCTCGTGCGCCTTGCCGCATTCATTAGCGTAAGCAGGATGTAGGTGCGTACGCCGATGAATAATCCGCTTCGCAGCCGCCGCGTTGAAAAAACGCGTTGGCGGGAAGCGGGTTTTGACGAAGGGTGTTTGTAACTCTCATCTAAACCTGAAGGAGAAAAAGATGGTTACTGCGAAGAAAAAACCGGCTGCAAAGAAAGCAGCAGCAAAACCCGCTGCGAAGAAGGTCGCGGCGAAGAAGGCAGCATCGGCCAAGAAAGCGGCCCCGGCGAAGAAGGCGGCGCCGGCCAAGAAAGTTGCTGTGAAGAAGGTCGCCGCGAAGAAGGCCGCACCAGCGAAGAAGGCAGCACCGGCGAAGAAAGCGGCGGTAGCGAAGAAAGCGGCACCGGCCAAGAAGGTCGCCGCGAAGAAAGTCGCCGTGAAGAAGGTCGCGGCGAAGAAGGTCGCCACGAAGAAGGTCGCCACGAAGAAGGCGGCGCCGGCGAAGAAAGTTGCGGTTAGAAAGGTCGCTGCGAAGAAGGCGGCCCCGGCGAAGAAGGCGACGGCTGCCAAGAAGACGCCGGCGAAGAAGGCTGCGGCCAAGAAGCCGGCTGCGAAGAAGGCGGCTGCGAAGAAGGCTGCCGCTGCCCCTGCCGCCCCTGCGACGCCGACGCCGGCTGTGCAGGCCAACGCGGTAAAGACCGCATTGAACCCGGCTGCGGCATGGCCATTCCCGACTGGCGGCCGTCCGTAATCGACACATCGACTAGGGCCGGTGCGTTGCGACACGCCGGCGCCCCACGAGTCGTCGAGCGACATGACATCCCGCACCGGGCGTGCGCCCAGTGCGGGATGTTTTTTCAATGCGTCACGCGCGTGATGCCGCCCGCAGACAGCAACCGGACGCGATCGCCGGCACGGAATAGCTCGCCGGTGGCTGCCTGCGTGATCGAGCGCAGGTCGCCGTTATCGAGCCGCACCGTGATCTCCAGGCCGTTGGAGGTGCCGGCCCGTTGAGCAACGGTATTGCCTGCCACTGCGCCCGCAATGCCGCCGACGATGCCGGTCAGGAGCGAGCCGCGGCCGCCCCCGATCGAACTGCCTGCCACCGCGCCAAGCGCCCCCCCGCCGAGCGTCCCAAGTGCGGCGCCACCTTCGTTATCCGAAGCGATGTGGACTGCCCGCACACTTTCCACGGTTCCCATGCGCACTGTCTGTTCGCGTTGCGCTTGCGATACGGTGTAGACATCGGCCGAGCCAGCGGGCGTAAAGCACGCTGCCAGCGAGAGGCTGGCAGACAGCATCACGACGAGCGTAATGTGTCTGTTGATCATCATCGTTATTCTCCCATAGCTCAAAACAAGCGATAGCCAAATGCGGCTTCAAAACGGGCGCCGATTTCGATTCGATTCAATGCGTAGGTCTGTGGTCCTTGATGCTCGATCTTGATCGAGCCCATCAGGCTCGCGAGGCGTCCGGTGGTGGCCCAGTCCAGGCCCTTTTCGATGCCGTAGAGCAGGCCACTGCGGAACGCGTCGCCACAACCGGTAGGCTCGACGACCCGCTCTGCCGGCACGACCGGAATGGCTTCGACGCCGTTGCGGTGATGAATCGTCGCACCCTGCGCACCGAGCGTGATGATCAGCGCGTCGACGCGACTCGTGATGTCCGATACGGACCACCCGGTCTTGTCGCTCAAGAGTTTCGCTTCGTAGTCATTGACTGCCACGTAGGTCGCAAGTTCAATCATCCGGCGCAGCTGGGCGCCATCGAGGATCGGCAGCCCTTGGCCCGGATCAAACATGAACGGGATGTTCGCTTGCGCGAATTGCTCCGCATGCTCGCACATGCCTTGTGCACCGTCCGGCGCGACGATGCCGAGCGTGACATCCTGCGCGTCGCTGATGCGGTTCAGGTGACTCATTAGCATGGCGCCGGGATGAAACGCGGTGATCTGGTTGTTTTCCTGATCGGTCGTGATCATGGCCTGTGCCGTGTGCGTATCCGGCAGCACGCGCACGCAATCACGGCGTATGCCCAGCGAGTCGAGTCGCTCCAGATAGCGCTGAGCGTCGATTTCGCCGAGCGTCGCCATGATCAGTGGCTCGCCACCCAGTAACTTCAGGCCGTATGCGATATTCCCCGCGCAGCCGCCAAATTCACGGCGCATGGACGGGACGAGGAAGCTGACGTTCAGGATATGGACTTGGTCGGGCAGGATGTGCTCGCGAAAGTACCCTTCGAACGTCATGATGTTGTCGTACGCGAGCGAGCCGCAGATCAGTGTGGCCACAGTGGTGATTCCTTATGATAGGTTAAGTGCCGGATCGCCCTCCGCGCGTATCGCCGACAGGCAGGTGCGTGCTTGCACCAGCCGCCGGGCACAATACACTCGTGGCCGCACGGCCGGTATCGAGCCGGTCACCTGCGCCGGGTGGCGGCAGGCAGGGAGAGTTTATTTCAATGCAGCAAGGGCCGCGTCGTAATTCGGTTCGTTTTTAATTTCCGACACCCGTTCCACGTGCAGCACGTTGTCGTTCCCATCAAGCACGACAACGGCGCGCGCGGTCAAGCCGGCCAGTGGGCCGGTCTTGATGTCCACCCCGTATTGGCTGGCGAAGGCTCGGTTACGGAACGTGGACGCCGTGATTACGTTCTCGATGCCTTCGGTCGTGCAGAACCGCGTCGCTGCAAACGGTAAGTCAGCCGAAATCACGATTACGACGGTGTTCTCCAGCTTGCTTGCCGCTTCGTTGAACTTGCGCGTCGATGTTGCGCAGGTGGGCGTATCCAGGCTCGGCACAATGTTCAGGACCTTGCGCTTGCCAGCGAAGTCATGGAGTTTCACCTCCGCGAGGCCTTTGCCGACCAGTGAAAATGGCGCCGCCTTCTGGCCGACGGCCGGCAGCGTACCGGCGACTTCGATCGGGTTACCCCCGAGAGTGACTTGGCTCATGGTTTGCTCCTGCGATGGTGGCGGTGGGCGCTCGAGCCGAGTGCTTACCGCCGGGTCAACGATAGGGTGGCGCGCATGCCGCGCGTCACGGGTAGAAAATCTGCACTCGGTAGTCTGCCGCATCGACGCTGCCGACATCGAGCCGCACGGCGATGGGCTGCACGGTGCGTGCGGGCACGCCGCGGTGTTCGGACGCGACCGACGGCAGGTACTCGCTGGGCCGTAGCACGCGCCTCACGACGATATCACTGTTGCTGCTCAACAACGTCACTTCCAGGTCGGGATAGGCGAGCGCGACCGCGTCGCGGTTGTGCAAGCTGAAGTGCAACTCGAGTTGGTGTGCGGTGCCAGTTTGCCGCAGCGAGGTTTGTTCGATCGCCAGTCCATCAATGTCGCGCGGCGGTGGCACGATACAGCCCAACTGTGTACACGCGAGCGTGTAGACCGCTTCGGTGCGCGGCCACGCGGTTACGATTCTTTCCCGTTGCCACCAAGCAATCTGCGCGATGAGCAACACAGTCAGCGTGAGCGAGACGAGCCAGCCCACCCGACGCAGCGTACCGCGATGGCTCGGCACGGGTATTTCCCGCGTCACGGAGAACGGCGTACTGACGCCGTGCGGGTGGAAAGCGGGCTCCAAGGGGCCGTTATCGATCAGCTTGCATGCGGCCCGGTCGGGTGATGGCCCGGTGTCCCGCGCGTCGGACCCGTCGTCGGGTTGCACGGCGACGTTGGTCAGCAACAAGGGTTCGACTTGCCGGGCCGCACCGTCGAAGATCTCCTGACAATGACCACAGCGCACCAAGCCGTGGTGCAGTTTCAATTGATCGGCGACGAGCTGGTAGACGGTACCGCAGCGGGGACAGCGGGTGGTGAGCGTCATGTTAACGGGTTACCCTGAACCGGCGCACCGCGCGCCGGTCAATCGGTTGAGGTACCGGTGTTCTGATTAATTATCTCGTCGCTGCCCGGCCAGGCATACCCATCCGTCCTGTTCACGCCAAACGGCAAGCTCGATATGGCGCGCATAGGCCGCCGCGACTTCGTCTGCTTGGCGCGCCAGCACCCCGGATAGCGCAAGTCTTCCGCCCGGCTTTACCCTAGAGGCTAGCATCGAAGCCATGAGCTTCAGTGGATTGGACAGGATGTTGGCGACGACCACATCGAACTCGTTTGCGGGGCACTCGTGGGGCAGCCCATACGTGACGTCGACGTGATTGCGCTCGCTGTTGTGCTGGGCCGAGTCGATCGCCTGCGGGTCGATGTCGATGCCGACGACCGGCGTGGCACCGCACTTGCGCGCGAGTATCGCCAGGATGCCAGAGCCACATCCATAGTCGAGCAGCGAATCGCCGGCACGCACGTGCTGCTCGATCCATTCCATGCACAGGCGTGTGGTCGGATGGCTGCCGGTGCCAAAGGCGAGCCCCGGGTCGAGTTCCAGTACCACGGCTTCGTGCTGCGGTGCCTCATGCCATGATGGCACGACCCAGATCCGCTGGCCGATATGGATTGGCTCGAATTGGGATTGCGTCAGTCGCACCCAGTCCTGCTCCTGGACGTCGCGCGCAGTGAAGGCCAGCGGTGTGGATAGGCCGACCTCATTCGCGGCGGCCGCCAGCAACACGGTGGGGTCCTGTTCCGCGGCAAGCATGGCAATCACCCGCGAGTGCGTCCACGCGGCGCGCTCCGGCACGAGGCCGGGTTCACCGAACAGCGCTTGTTCGTGCGGCGTGTCTGCGTCGGCGTCCTCGACGCAGACCGACAACGCGCCAAGCTCGAGCAACGCGTCTGATAACGGCTCGGCGCGCTCGCGATCAACTTCGACGACGACTTCGCGATAGCTCATGCCCGTTACGCTTCCTTAGGGGCGGCCTGCTGCTTGGCAGCCAACTTATCTTCGAGGTAATGGATGCTGGTGCCGCCCTCGACGAACTTGGCGTCCAGCATCAATTCCCGGTGCAACGGGATATTCGTCTGGATACCCTCGACCACCATCTCGGACAACGCAATACGCATCCGGTTGATCGCCTGTTCGCGGGTCGCACCGTATGCGATCAGCTTGCCGATCATCGAATCGTAGTTGGGCGGCACGAAGTAGCCATTGTACGCGTGTGAGTCGACGCGGATGCCCGGGCCGCCAGGCGCATGCCATGATGTGATCCGCCCCGGCGATGGCGTGAACTTGAATGGATCTTCCGCGTTGATCCGGCATTCGATTGCGTGACCGCGAAATGCGATGTCGCGTTGCCGCACCGACAGTTTCTCGCCTGCTGCGATGCGGATCTGCTCCTGGACGATATCCACGCCCGTGATCAGCTCGGTCACCGGGTGCTCAACTTGGACCCGGGTGTTCATTTCGATGAAGTAGAATTCGCCGTTCTCGTACAGGAACTCGAACGTGCCGGCACCCAGGTAGCCCATTTTCTTGCACGCTTCGGCGCAGCGGTCGCCGATCCGGTCGAGCAACCGGCGCGCGATGTGAGGCGCCGGCGCCTCTTCGATCACTTTTTGGTGGCGCCGCTGCATCGAGCAGTCGCGCTCGCCGAGCCAGACCGCGCTCTTGAACGAGTCCGCCAGCACCTGGATCTCGATGTGTCGCGGATTCTCCAGGAACTTTTCCATGTAGACCTGCGGGTTGCCGAACGCGCGACCGGCTTCTTCGCGTGTCATGTTGACCGCGTTGACGAGTGCCGCTTCCGTATGCACGACCCGCATACCGCGCCCGCCGCCGCCGCCGGCCGCCTTGATGATCACCGGATAGCCGATCGAGCGCGCGATCTTGACGATCTCCTTCGGATCGTCCGGCAACGCGCCGTCCGAGCCCGGCACGCACGGCACGCCTGTCTTGATCATCGTCTGCTTGGCGCTAACCTTGTCGCCCATCAGCCGGATGGTCTCCGGGCGCGGGCCGATGAACGTGAAGCCGGACTGCTCGACCCGCTCCGCAAAGTCGGCGTTCTCGGACAGGAAGCCGTAGCCCGGATGGATCGCTTCGGCGTCGGTGACTTCCGCCGCGCTGATGAGCGCCGGCATGTTCAGGTAGCTCAGGTTCGATGGCGCCGGTCCGATGCAGACTGCTTCGTCGGCAAGGCGCACGTACTTCGCTTCCTTGTCGGCTTCCGAATAGATGACAACCGTCTTGACGCCAAGCTCGCGGCACGCGCGCTGGATGCGCAGTGCGATCTCGCCGCGGTTGGCAATGAGTATTTTCTCAAACATAGGCGATGCGACCCGTTAGCCGATGACGAACAGTGGTTGGCCATATTCGACGGCCTGGCCGTTTTCAACGAGGATTTCCTTGACTATGCCCGTCTTGTCGGCTTCGATCTCGTTGAGTAGCTTCATCGCTTCGATAATGCAGATCGTCTGACCCTCCTTGACCGAATCGCCGACTTGCACGAACGGATCGGCCCCCGGCGATGGCGCGCGGTAGAACGTGCCGACCATCGGCGAGGTGACCACATGGCCTTGCGGCGTGGCGGCGGCGGGAGTCGCGGGTGCGTTGGACTCAGCCGACGGGGCAGCCGGCGCGCCAGACGCACCGGTGACCTGCGGCGCCGGGGCATATTGTGCCTGGGACGGCAAATAGACGGGCGCCGCGTTCTTGACGATCCGCACCTTGCCTTCACCTTCGGTGACTTCGAGCTCCGAAATGCCGGATTCGGATACCAGGTCGATCAGGGTTTTAAGTTTGCGTAGATCCATCGGAGGTCCCCAAATTGATGTGGCGTCCGGGCCAGGCCCGGGATAGCGAAAGTGTGGTGTTGCCAGAAAAAAGACGTCAATGCGTCCGGCCCAGGCGCTCCAGCGCAAAGTCCAGCGCGTAAAGGTAGCCTCGCCAGCCGAGCCCGCAGATCACGCCCTCCGCCAAGTCGGAGAAATACGACGCATGGCGGAAAGCCTCGCGTCGATGCACATTCGACAAATGGATCTCGACAAACGGGATCCCGGTTGCCGCGATTGCGTCGCGAATCGCAACGCTGGTGTGCGTGAAGGCGGCGGGGTTGATCAGCACAAAGCCGATCTGCTCGTCGCGCGCCTGGTGCAGGCGCTCGATGATTTCGCCCTCGTGATTGCTCTGGAAGCAACTGAGCGCCGCCCCCGCGGCGGCGGCTTTTTCCGCCAGCGCTTGCTCGATCTGGGCGAGCGTCGTACTGCCGTACGTCTGCGGCTCGCGCGTGCCGAGCAGATTCAGGTTGGGGCCGTTGACGACCAGGATGCGAAGACTCATGGGAGTTCGTTTTCTGCGAAGTTGCGCGCACTTTACCGCTGATTCAAAAAAAGTGTCCAGTTTTCGGCGCGTTTACCGTTAAAAGAACGGGGGTTCGTCAAAGCATGGCAACTGTAACTGTAGTCGATCGAGCGACAAAAAGCGGGCAACAGCGGCAAACGTCTACAATTTATCAATAAATTACCATGTAATTTGTGATCGACACGCGCTGTCGGTGACTGGTACGCGAGTGCCGCGCTGGCGTGCCGCATGACACCGACTGTTCCGCCTATGTCATAGCGCGTCCAGTTCCATGCTCAGCCGCGCCGCGTCGATTTCACCCAGCTTCAAGTAGCGAACATGCCCCGATTTGTCGATGACCACAGTGAACGGCAATCCGCCGGCCTGGTTGCCGAACTGACGAGCCAAGTTTGCGCCGCCAAAGCCGGCTACATAGACCGGATAGCCGATCGTCACCTTGGATAGGAATTGCGATACATTCCGTGCCGAATCGACGCCAATGCCGACGAAACGTACCCCTTTGTCCGCGTAGCGGCGTTGTAACCTGGACAGCGCCGGTATTTCTTTCACGCATGGCGCACACCACGACGCCCAGAAGTTCACCACGGTGACTTTGCCGCGATACTGGGCCAAAGGCTGAGGCTGGCCTGCCGGATCGGGCAGCGAACTAGCAAACAGCGCGCGTACCGCATCGTCGTGTGCCGTGTAGGGCGGCGCGACGGCGTATGCCGACTGCGCGGCGCCCGCTGGCTGCGCTGCGCAGGCAGGCAGCGGCGCGCACAGTAAGCAGGCCGCTGCGAGCCGCGCGGCACGGGTGCGGCGTGTCGGCGCTGACGCAGGAGAAGCAAGCAGGAAGCTAGAATATAACGTCGCATTCATCGCATTTCCATTAAAACAAGGGCGAAGTGCTGCAGCCTGTATCGGTTCCGGGCTGCGGTGCAGTACGGGCGTGCGCATCTGTCGCTGCCATTTAACCTGCATCGAGCAGCGCCCGGACCGACGCCGCGTTCGCACGCGTCTGCCGTCCGCGCGCGTCGGCGCGGACTGCGCCACGCAAATCATCCGTGTCGTACAGCGCGACATGGATGCCGACCGCGTTGCCGTCGCCGTCGCGGGCGATGAAGCTCAATGTCTCGACCGCTCTCCGGCCAGCGAAATGACGCGTCTCGGATACGTCGTACTGTACGCCGGCGTTCAGCAGGTGGATCGCCACCTCTTTCGGATTGTCGCAAAACACTTGCAGATGGATGTCCGAATGGACACTGGCCGTGCCGTTGAGCACTGCGCCGGTCAAGTAGGGGGCGAACTGTGCGAGCTGCGCCATCCAGTTCAGCGCGGTTTCACGCAGCCGCCGCAGGATGCCAGGTTGCGTATCGCCATGGAACAACGCCAGATATTCCTGTATTTCTTCCTCGATCTGGTCATTATCCGGCAACCATTCGCCAGCAACACGCGTCTGGCCGATGATCTGCCGGGCTGCCTTGCGCTTGGCGCTGGCATAGTCGAGCCCATCTTCGGCGATCAGGCGCGCGGCTACCATCGCGATTTCATCGCGCACGCGGTCCCGCTCCAGGTGCAGTTTCGAAGCCATAGCAGTCATGATACCCGCAGTTCGCACCCGCGCCGCGCATTGCGGCCGCGGGGGGGCCGCGTCGCGTGTGGCCCCTCGGTTACAATATCGCACTTTACTCCACGCCAGTTCCGGACGCAGTTCGACGATGTGGCGCGGGCCGCGCCGGCTCGGTGGACGGACTCAACGCTATGCACATTCATATTCTCGGGATTTGCGGCACGTTCATGGGCGGCCTGGCCGTACTGGCGCGTGCCGCAGGTCACAAGGTCACGGGCTGCGACAGCGGTGTGTACCCGCCGATGAGCACCCAGTTGCAAAGCCAGGGCATCGAGTTGATCCAGGGCTATGGCGAAGAACAACTGGCGTTGCAGCCGGACCTGTTCATCGTCGGCAATGTGGTGATGCGCGGCAATCCGCTGATGGAGGCGATTTTGGATCGCGGCTTGCCCTACGTGTCGGGCCCGCAGTGGTTGGGGGAGCACGTGCTGGCCGGCAAATGGGTGCTGGCCGTCGCCGGTACGCACGGTAAGACCAGTACAGCGTCGATGCTCGCGTGGTTGCTTGAGGACGCGGGGATGAATCCCGGTTTCTTGATCGGCGGCGTGCCGTTGAACTTTGGCATCTCCGCCCGTTTAAGCGATTCGAGCTTTTTCGTGATCGAGGCAGACGAGTACGACACCGCATTCTTCGACAAGCGGTCCAAGTTTGTCCACTACCGGCCCCGCACGGCCATATTGAACAATCTCGAATTCGATCATGCCGATATCTTCGACAACCTGGCGGCGATCGAGACGCAGTTTCACCACCTAATGCGCACCATTCCAAGGACCGGGCGGATCGTCGTGAACGGCGCCGATGACGCATTGCAGCGCGTGCTGGCCCACGGTTGCTGGAGCGAGGTCGAGCGCTTCGGCGTCGAGGGTGGGTGGCAGGCGCTGCCGGCCGATGAGGTGGGTCCGGCAGACGAGCGTTTCGCGGTGTATTGGCGTGCGCAACGGGTGGGCGTGGTCGACTGGCCGCTGCAAGGCGAGCACAACCGGATGAATGCGTTGGCTGCGATCGCGGCCGCGCACAGCGTCGGTGTGCCGGCTGCACAGGCGGCGACGTCGCTTGGCGGTTTTCGCAACGTGAAGCGCCGCATGGAAGTGCGCGGCAGCGTCGATGGTGTTACCGTCTACGATGACTTCGCGCACCATCCGAGCGCGATTGGCACGACCATTGCCGGCTTGCGTACCCGCATCGGCGATGTGCCGCACGCCCGGATTCTTGCGGTGCTCGAGCCGCGCTCGAACACAATGAAACTCGGCACGATGAAGTTGCAGCTTTCGGCAAGTCTGGCAGGCGCCGATCTGGTGTTCGGTTATGGTGCGCCCTCGGGCAAGGACGCGCTGGGCTGGGATCTCGGGGCGGCGCTTGCGCCGCTGGGAGACAAGGCGCACGCCTTCGATGACCTCGACGCACTGGTGCGGGCCGTTGCCTCGGTTGCGCGTGCCGGTGATCATGTGCTCGTGATGAGCAACGGCGGTTTCGGCGGCGTGCACCAGAAGCTGCTTGACGCGCTGGCGAACCGAGGGGCGGCATGATTCTCTATCTGCACGGATTTCGCTCTTCGCCCCGCTCGTTCAAAGCACGCTTGCTGGCCGAGCGGCTGGCGCGGCTCGGTCGAGCCGGCGACTGGCTGTGCCCGCAATTGCCGGTGTCGCCGCGCGAGACGATCACGCTGGCTGAGCGACTTGTCCAACAGACTCAACAGGCGTGTGCGGCGGATCGCGACGCGCCGGTCACGCTGATTGGCAGCTCGCTGGGCGGTTTTTTTGCCACCTATCTGGCCGAAAAACATGGCTGGCCGGCGATGCTGCTCAACCCGGCGGTGGTGCCGCAGCGCGACTTGTCCGCGTATCTCGGTGAGCAGCCGTTGTGGCACGGCGGCGGCTCGATCGTTGTCGAGCCGCATCATCTCGACGAGTTGGGTGCGCTGCAGGTCGCCGCGATCACGCGGCCCGAGCGGTATCATCTGATTGCCGCGACCGGCGACGAAGTCCTCGACTACCGGGAGATGCTTGCGCACTACGCCGGTGTGCGCACCACGCTGATCAATGGCGGCGACCATGCGATCAGCGATTTTGCGACGTACTTGGATGACGTGCTCGCGTTTTGCGGCATCGACACCGGCCGCGGACCCGCCGCGGCGTAGGACTGGACCCCCGGGCGGCGCACGCGGCGCTGCCCTCGGCCGCCGCGTGCGGCCTTCACGTTTCGAGAGTACCGAGTGAACGTTTTTTTTGAGGAATCCGGCAGTTTTAAGGCTGGCACGGTATTGAATCGGCAAGGTGACGCGTTCCAGGTCGAGTTGCCGGGTGGGCGTCGCGCCAAGGTTCGCAGCAAGGACGTGCTAATCGAGTTCGACAGCCCGAGCGCCGCCGAGCTGATTCAGCAGGCCGATGCGGCGGCGAAGGAAATCGACCTGGATTTCCTGTGGGAAATCTCTCCGCCGGACGAGTTTCGCTTCACCGACCTGGCCAATGACTATTTCGGTGGTACGCCGGATCCCGTACAAAAGAGCGCGCTGGTACTTTGCATGCACGGCTCGCCGGTCTACTTCCGACGCAAGGGACGGGGACAGTACCAGCGCGCGCCCGAAGAGCAATTGAAAATGGCGCTCGCAGCGCTGGAGCGGCGGCGCCAACAGGCGATCGTGCAGCAGCAGTACGAGGACGAACTTAAGGCCGGTAGGCTGCCTGCCGCGTTCGATGGCAAGGTGCTCGGCTTGCTCACGCGGGCGGACAAGAATTCGATTGAATACAAGGCGCTGGAAGCGGCCGCGCTCGCATTGGGCAAGTCGGCCGCGCAACTGATGCTGGATGTCGGCGGCATCCCGTCGGCACGCGCGTTGCACGAAGCGCGGTTCCTGTCCGAGTACTTTCCGCACGGTACCGGTTTCCCCGCGTTGAACGCGGGTCCGTTGCCGGAGGACCTGGGTGAGGCGATCGGCGTGCAGGCGTTTTCTGTCGACGATGTGACCACCACCGAGATCGATGACGCCTTCTCGGTTCAGCGCCTGTCGGACGGGCGCGCCAGGATTGGTATTCACATCGCGGCGCCCGCGCTGGGCATCGAGCGCGGCGACGCCGTGGACGCGATCGCGCGCGCGCGCCTGTCGACCGTCTACATGCCGGGCGACAAGATCACGATGTTGCCGGACGATTTCGTTGACACGTTCACCTTGAAGGAAGGCGGATTGCGGCCGGCGTTGTCGCTGTACCTGATCATCGACACCGCCACACAGGACATCGTGATGACCGAGACGGTGGCCGAGCGCGTGCATGTGCTCAGCAACCTGCGGCACAACGTGTTGGACGAGATCATCACCGAGCAGACGCTCGAGGCCGGCACCGGTGACTACCCGCACAAAGACGAAATTGCGGTGCTGTGGCCCTTTGCCAAGACACTGTACGAGCGACGTCAGCAGGCGCGCATTGGCTACGGTCTCAGGCGCGAGGTGCCGCGCAACGTTGACTACAATTTCTACGTTGACGGCGAGCATGTCAGCATCACGCCGCGCCGTCGCGGTTCGCCGTTGGACCTGATCGTCGCGGAACTGGCGATCCTAGCTAACAGCCGCTGGGGCGCGTTTTTGCATGAGCATGGCGTGCCGGGCATTTATCGTGCGCAGCGCGCGTTCGGCCCAAATCGCACGCGGATGCAGACCACGCCGGCGCCGCACGAAGGGCTTGGCGTGACGCAGTATGCGTGGAGTACCTCGCCGCTGCGCCGGTATGTTGACTTGGTGAATCAGTGGCAGCTGCTGGCGTGTGTCCGACATGGTGTCACCGCGAAGCTGGCCGCGCCGTTCAAGCCGAAGGACGCAGACCTATACGCCATTGTGCAGCACTTTGACGAAACCTATACCGCGTATGCTGACCATCAGCGGCGCATGGAACATTTCTGGTGTCTGCGTTGGCTGAAGCAAGAACAGCGCGATCGGGTGGTGGCCACGATCGTCAAGGACGACGTCGTGCGACTCGAGGAAGTCCCGCTGCTGTTGCACGTGCCGGGGTTGGGCGTGCAGGCGCGCGGCACGCGTGTGCTGCTCGAGGTGATGGCGATTGACGAGCTGCGCGTGGAGGCGTCGTGCCGGCTCATAGAGGTGCTGGACGTGGCGCGCGTGACGGGCGGCGACGAGACGAATGAGGACGCGGATACGGCGCTGGACACGGACAGCGGAACGGACATGGAAGCCGCGGTGGGTGATGACGTCCAGGCGTTAGGCGACGCGGCCGATACGCTGGCGCAACCGGACAATGCACAGCCGGACGCGGGCGCGGCCGTTCGCGGCGACGTGACACACACGCGCAATGATGGTGAGGTGGCGCAATGAACGCGCCGCCAGCGCCTGCGCCGGGTGACCAGGGTCCGGACCGCTACGCGGTGATCGGCAACCCAGTCGCGCATAGCAAGTCGCCGGTTATCCATGCGAACTTTGCCCAGCAGACGGGCGAGCCGGTCGAATACGACCGGATTCTTGCACCGGTGGACAGCTTCGCGCAGGCCGTGGACGCTTTCATGTCGGCCGGCGGGCGCGGGTTGAACGTCACGGTGCCGTTCAAGCTGCAGGCCTATGCGTTGGCGACACGACGTTCCGCGCGGGCAGAGGCGGCCGGGGCGGTTAATACGTTGCGCTTTGACCGCGTGGACGGTGGTCGCATCGAGATCTTGGGCGACAACACCGATGGCGTCGGACTGGTCACCGACGTCGAAGCGCAGCCGTGTGTCGCGCTCAGCGGCGCGCGTGTGCTGTTGCTCGGCGCGGGCGGCGCGGCGCGCGGCGTGATCCTGCCTTTACTGGAGCGCCGGCCCCGCGCGCTGACGATCGTTAACCGGACTGCGGTGCGCACGGCCGAGCTGATCGAGCGCTTTGCAGCGTCTGCCCGGGCGGTGGGCTGCACATTGGAAGGCGGCGCGCCGGGCGTGGAGCACGGCGTCTACGATATCGTGATTAACGCGACCGCCGGCAGCCTCGATGGGGCCGTACCGGTATTCGCAGCGGCGTGCGTCGGCCCACGTACACTTGCGTACGACATGATGTATGCAGCCGGGCCCACGGTGTTCATGCAGCACGCCGCACGCCTGGGCGCGCGCACTGTCGATGGCCTCGGAATGCTCGTGCGGCAGGCCGCGGAATCGTTCTTTGTTTGGCGTGGCGTGCGTCCCGACCCGGCTCCGGTGCTCGCGGCGCTGCGCGCGTCGCTGTAGGCGCGCGCGGATGGCCTCGTGCATTCTGTTCGCCGCGCAGCAGTTCATTGTCGATGGAGGCTTGGCGTGAGCGCGCCGGGCCGTCCGTATAAGCAAGTAGAATACGGGTCCGTTCGCCGCGTCGTTCGCGGTGCTTCTTGCAGATTTGACCATGTCCTTCATTGCTACCCTGGAGCGTGCCTGGCAACGCACGCAATCGTTGCTGTGCGTCGGGCTCGACCCCGAGCCATCGCGCTTTCCGTCGCATCTGGCTGGGCGCGCCGATGCCATCTTCACGTTCTGCCGCGAGATCGTCGACGCCACCGCGCCCTATGCGAGCGCATTTAAGCCGCAGATCGCCTATTTCGCCGCACACCGCGCGGAAGAGCAACTCGAGGCGTTGATCGCGCACATCCACGCGCGGCATCCAGGGCTGCCGGTAGTGCTGGATGCCAAACGCGGCGACATCGGCAGCACCGCGGAGCAGTACGCGCGTGAAGCGTTCGAGCGATATCGCGCAGATGCGGTGACGGTCAACCCCTATCTGGGGTTCGACTCGATCGAGCCGTATCTCGCGTATCGGGACAAGGGCGTGATCGTGCTGTGCCGCACGTCGAATCAGGGCGGCTCGGACTTGCAATTCCTCGACATTGGAGGGCGGCCTCTGTACCAGCACGTGGCAGCGCTTGCCGCTGAGCAATGGAATACCAGCGGACAGCTCGGGCTGGTGGTGGGCGCGACGTTTCCGAAGGAAATTGATGCGGTGCGCCAGCTCGTCGGTACGATGCCGCTGCTGATCCCGGGGATCGGCGCGCAAGGCGGCGACATTGAGGCGACGGTCAATGCCGGTCGCACGACCGACGGCACCGGCATGATGATCAACTCGTCGCGCGCGATTCTGTACGCGCGCAGCGGCGAGGACTTCGCATCGGCTGCGGCCGATGCTGCGCGCGCCACGCGCGACGCGATCAACGCTCATCGCTAACGGGCTGACGGGACGCGCTTGCCGGCGGCGGCTCGCTCAGTGTTCCTTTTCGTCCAATAGCTTGAGTAGCCCACGCAACGCGTGCGCCGCCGCCTGCTTGCGAATCTGGCCGCGATCCCCGCGCAATAGCTGGATCTCGCTAACCGTATGCAATCGGTTTGTCCACGCAAACACGACGGTGCCCACCGGCTTGGCCTCGCTGCCGCCGTCCGGGCCGGCCACGCCGGTAATCGACAGCGCGAGTTGCGCGCGGCTGTTGCGCAATGCGCCTTCGGCCATCGCACGCGCCACAGGCTCGCTGACCGCACCGTGGCGCTCGATCATGTCGGCCGGCACGCCAATCATCTCGGTTTTGGCTAGGTTCGAATAGGTCACGAAGCCCCGCTCGAACCAGCCGCTGCTGCCCGGGATGTCGGTGATCGCCGTCGCGACCATGCCGCCGGTGCACGATTCCGCGGTGACGAGCATCAGGCGCTCGTCGCGCAGGCGGTTGCTAACGCGAATCGCAAGTTGGTGGACTACCGTGTCAGTTGCCATCGGATTAAATTTGTTGTTAGCTAGCAAGGGAAAACCACGGTCATCATCGCATGCATGCTGTCGTGACGCGTCAAAGCGAGCGTACCAGCGCGATGACGAGCAAAGTGAAGAATGCCGCGACGATATCGTCGAACATGATGCCGAAGCCGCCTGACAACCGCTTGTCGAAATAGCGGATCGGCGGCGGCTTGACCATGTCGAAAAAGCGGAATGTCAGGAACGCGCCGAGTTGGCCGGCAAAGTTCGCCGGCGTGACAAATAGCAGCACCAGCCAGATCGCAATGATCTCGTCCCAAACCACCGCGCCCGGATCCTTCACGCCCATGCGTCGTGCTGTGAAGCCGGTGAAGCCGCATCCGGCGACAAAGCCGACAACAATCAGCATCCACCATTGCACGATGCTCAGGTACGGATTTAATGCGATGAACGACACCCAACCGAACAGGGTCCCGACCGTACCGGGCATCACCGGCGACAGGCCGCTGCCAAAGCCGAACGACAACACGTGCAGCGGATGGGACAACATGAATCGCACGGTGGCGCGCGAGCGCGGCGCGGCGTCGGGGCCGGGTGGGGTCACCGGCGTGACGTGCGGCGGGTGCGCATCGGAGTGGGAAGAGTCATTGTGCATGGAAATGGTCAAAACTGCGCCAAGTTGTGCCGATCGGAGTGCCGGACGCATCGTACCAATGCACCGCGTGCGAGTCGATGGCGGTGGTGTTACCCGCGGGCGGATCGGCAAGGGCGTCTATTGTACCTATCCGTGTAAGCGGCACGCCGATGCGTGCGGCGAGCGCGAGCAGCGTGTCGCGCTGGCTGGGCGGCGCGGTGAAGCACAGCTCGTAGTCGTCGCCGCCCTCAATCGTGCAACGGCGTTGGATCGACAGGGGCTGCGCACGCAGGGCGGCCGAGCGCGGCAGCGCGTCGACGTCCACGCGCGCGGCCACATTAGAACACTTTAGAATGTGTGCCAAGTCTCCGGCCAACCCATCGGACAGGTCGAGCGCGGCGTGCGCGATGCCCCTTAGCGCGATGCCGAGCGAGATCCGGGGTTCGGGCATCTGCAGCGCATGACGTAACGCGGGCAGCGCGTGCGCGGCGAGCGGCCATTCGCCGCGCAGCGCGCCCAGCGCCAGTCGCGCGTCGCCCAGCGTGCCAGACACCCAAATGTCGTCGCCGGGCTGGGCGGTGTCGCGGCGCAGTGCCTGGCCGCTGGGCACGTCGCCGAACACGGTGATGCAGATGTTCAGCGGCCCTGCGGTGGTGTCGCCACCGACCAACTCGCAGCCGTGGCGACCGGCTAGCGCGAACAGTCCGTGCGCAAATGCCTCGAGCCAGTCCTGGCGCGCCGCGCCAGCATCCGGCAGCGCCAGCGCCAGCGTGAACGCGCGCGGTTCGGCGCCCATGGCGGCGAGGTCCGACAAGTTGACCGCCAGAGCCTTGTGCCCCAGCGTCGCCGGCGGGACGTCGGCGAAGAAGTGGCGCCCTTCGATCAGCATGTCGGTGGACACCGCCAATTCGTGCCCGGGCCGCCCGGCAAGTAACGCGCAATCGTCGCCGATCCCCAGCACGGCGTCGCGGCGTGGTTGCTCGTGCCGGGCGAAATAGCGATCAATAAGGCTGAATTCAGATAAGAATGTCGGCATGATGCGGGACGAAGCTTGCATGGCAGGGATGCACGCCGCGTCGTGCACGACGCGGCTGCACGGTGCCGTCACTGCGGCGGCAATCGGGCAATCGGACAGCACCCGTCCAGGGTCCGCCAGTGACGTTACAATGCGGCTCAAACATGCATTTTAATCCGCACTGCCAAGCCATTATGTCCACACCGACCAATAGCAAGCTGCGCGAAGCTGCGCTTGATTATCACGAATTCCCGACCCCCGGGAAGATCGCTATCGCGCCCACCAAACAAATGATCAATCAGCGCGATCTCGCGCTGGCCTATTCGCCAGGCGTGGCGGCGGCGTGCGAGGAAATCGTGGCTAATCCGCTCAACGCAGCGCGCTTCACCGCACGCAGCAATTTGGTGGGCGTGGTGTCGAACGGCACGGCCGTGCTGGGCTTGGGCGATATCGGCCCGCTTGCGGCCAAGCCGGTCATGGAAGGCAAGGCCGTGCTGTTTAAGAAGTTTGCCGGCATCGACGTGTTCGACATCGAACTAAATGAAAAGGACCCGCAAAAGCTGATCGAGGTGATCGCCGCGCTGGAGCCGACCTTCGGGGGGATTAACCTGGAGGACATTAAGGCGCCGGATTGCTTCACGGTCGAGCGTGAGTGCCGCAAGCGGATGAAGATCCCAGTATTCCACGACGACCAGCATGGCACGGCGATCGTGGTGGCCGCGGCGGTGACCAACGGGCTGAAGGTCGTCGGCAAGTCGCTCGGCGAGGTGAAGGTGGTAGCCAGCGGCGCGGGTGCCGCGGCACTGGCATGCCTGAACCTGCTGCTCGACATGGGGCTGAAGCGCAAGAACGTATTTGTCACAGACCTGGCCGGCGTCGTCTACGAGGGCCGCACGGAGCTGATGGATCCGGACAAGGCGCTGTTCGCGCAGGTCACCGACGCGCGCACGCTGTCCGATGTGATCGGTGGCGCGGACGTGTTCCTCGGTTTGTCCGCCGGCGGCGTGCTCAAGCCGGACATGGTCAAACAGATGGCGGCCCGGCCGCTGATCCTGGCGCTGGCCAACCCGACGCCCGAAATCCTGCCGGAGGTCGCGCTCGAGGTGCGTCCCGACGCAATCCTGGCGACTGGCCGCACCGATTATCCGAACCAGGTCAATAACGTCCTGTGTTTCCCGTTCATTTTTCGCGGCGCGCTCGATGCCGGCGCGACGACGATCACCAAGGAGATGGAAATCGCCGCGGTCAACGCAATCGCCGAGCTGGCGCGCCAGGAACAAAGTGACATCGTGGCGACGGCGTACGGGATCCAAGATTTGACGTTCGGTCCCGAGTACCTGATTCCGAAACCGTTCGATCCGCGGTTGATCGTGAAAGTCGCGCCGGCGGTTGCGCAGGCTGCAATGGATTGTGGCGTCGCAACGCGGCCGATCGAGGATATGGACGCTTACAGGCAGCATCTGCAGCAATTCGTGTATCACAGCGGCACGACGATGAAGCCGGTCTTCCAAATCGCGCGCAGCATTGACGCGGACAAGAAGCGCATCGTGTTCGCCGAGGGCGAGGAGGAGCGCATTCTGCGCGCGGTACAGATTGTGGTCGACGAGCGGCTGGCCAAGCCCATCCTGATCGGACGACCGGCGGTGATCGAGCAGCGCATCGCGCGCTACGGGCTGCGCCTTGTGGCGGGACAGGATTTTACGATCGTCAATACCGACTACGACGAGCGCTACCGCGATTTCTGGCAGACGTACTTCAAGATGATGGCGCGCAAAGGCATCACGCAGCAGCTGGCGAAAGTCGAAATGCGGCGGCGCACCACGCTGATCGGCTCAATGCTGGTGCTCAAGGGCGAAGCCGACGGGATGATCTGCGGTACGATTTCGACCACGCACCGGCACTTGCACTTCATTGACCAGGTCATCGGCAAGCGCGCCGGCTGCTCGGTCTACGCGGCGATGAACTGCCTGGTGTTGCCGAACCGGCAGATCTTCCTGGTCGACACGCATGTGAACGTCGACCCGACGCCGGAGGAACTGGTCGAGATCACGCTGATGGCCGCGGACGAGGTGCGTCGTTTCGGCATCGAACCGAAGATTGCCCTGCTGTCCCACTCCAATTTCGGTTCGAGTAACGCGCCCAGCGCCAAGAAGATGCGCGACACGCTCGCGTTGCTGCAGCAGCGCGCCCCGCAACTGCAGATCGACGGTGAAATGCATGGCGATGTCGCGCTCGACGCGAACCTGCGCAAGTTCGTGCTGCCGGAGGCGACGCTCGAGGGTGACGCAAACCTGTTGGTCCTGCCCAACGTCGATGCAGCCAATATTTCATACAACCTGCTCAAGACCGCGGCGGGCAACAACATCGCGATCGGGCCGATTCTGCTGGGCGCGGCAAAGCCCGTGCATGTGCTGACCGAGTCCGCGACCGTGCGACGCATCGTGAACATGACTGCGCTGCTGGTGGCCGATGTGGCCGCGGGTACCAAGGAGTCGGGCGGGCGATGAGCCCCCGGGTGGCAGGCAACAGCTCTGCCACCACGGCACGGTGTGTGCCGCATGAGGCGCACGCCTCGAATCTGGATGCACAAAAAAGCGTGCCTCACGAGTGAGGCACACAAGCGGCGGCTGGGGGCAACCGCCGGACTGCTCGACAATGCTGCGCGACATTTGCGCGCAGCACCAAAACTCTCCACCGTTCCAACTCGACCTGCCGGCCGCGACATCGAGGGCCGGAGCGCGCCGTTACGCGTTGGCGCAAACGTTTGCGCTCCCGTATTCGGATGGTATGAAGGAGATGTTCCGGACGCAAGCGAATTTTCGATGACCGCAGCGACCATCCAAACCTGGATTGCTTCTTAGACACTTTGGCAAGTTTAGACTCCAACCCTGTGTGCCGGTCATGAAAATTAACCTTGTAATCGTCTAACACCATTGATTATTAAGGCGATTCGGGATAACCTTATGTTTTTAATGGTCGTATACGCGTCCTCTTCGCGAAACGAGATACCTGATCGGCAAGTGGCTCCGTTACGGCGTGCTTGCGGTGAACGTGTCCGCCACCAGCGTGCCTGGGTTGGTTTCCACCGCGTGGGCGCGATACTCGCTGCCGTTGGACGCGCCCCTTGGCGCCGCGCTCGGCGAGGTGTTAATTACCGGTCTACCCGGTGAAGCGCAGTTCACGTTCAAATCGATCTAGGCCGGTGGCCCGTTCCCTTATCCGAAGGATGGCGAGGTGTTCGGTAATTTCGAGCGACACCTGTCGGTGCGGTCCCGTGACTATTAGCATGAGTACACGGTGAAGACGCCGCGCGCGCTATCGCGGAGTACGCAGAATCGTCTGCAGGGGAGTGCCGCGTTATACCGGTGAATGCTATGACATCGGCGACCATTACGCGTTTTTCAAACGAATTGTGGGATGACGACGGTTATGAGCGACAACACTTATTCGCAAGGCACCGGGGTCGCGAGCGATATCTTCGCGCTGAACGACAGCAGGTTATTTCAGCGCGTGCTGCGCCAGCAGGACGCCGAACGCGAGCAGCGCCGTATCGACGCGTTGCTGTTCAATGAGGGAAACATGAGCCTTTTCAAGACGGTGCGCTCGAACATCGTGCAATCGATCCGTGCGTTCCGCGTGCCGGAGTTGGCCGACGAGGCGGCCCGGCTGGGCCACCATTTCCTGTATGCATATTGCGCAGCCGCGCAGACGAAGGCGGAAGTGCTCGAGACGATCTCGACGTCATTTCTTTTCCCGAAGCACTTTGGTAAGAACTACGATGCGCTGTACGACTGCTTGACCGACGCTGTGCACAAGGCGGGAGCGCAACCTGGCTTCGTGATCGTGCTCGAGGGGTTGCCCGCGACGCAAAAGTTCGACAAGGAGGCGCGGGAGACACTGCTAGATGTGTTCCGCGAGGCGGCCGAATTCTGGGCCGAGCGGAAGGTGAACTTCCGCGTGTTCTATTCGTTTGCTTGACGTAGTTCGGCTCGCCCGCGTGTGACGTGGGCAGCCCATGCCGGCTTCTCACCACCCGCCCCAGCGCGCCGCCAGCGCGGCGAGCACCGCGATGCCGGCCGTCTCGGTGCGCAGCACACGTGGGCCTAGGCCAAGCGGCATGAAGCCGTGAGATATCACGGCTGCCTCCTCGGTGGCCGACAACCCGCCTTCCGGCCCGATCATCACGATGACCGGCGCAGCAGGCGCGGTGCTGGGCAGTGTCGCGAACGGCCGCTCGGCGCGCGGTGACAGTAACAGACGCAGTGCATTGTCGCGAGGCGGGGCCGCGCAGGACTCGAGCCATGTCATGACGTCGGTGAGCGGCGCAACGTCGGGCAGCCGATTACGCCCGCATTGCTCGCATGCGGCTCGCACCAGCGCCTGCCAGTGCGCGTGGCGTCGAGCGGCGCGCTCGCCGGTCAGCCGTACGACGCTGCGCCCGGTCATCAGTGGTATTACGCCAGCCACGCCCAGTTCGACGGCTTTCTCCAGCAGCCAGTCCATTTTGTCACCCCCGGCGATGCCTTGCGCTAACACGACGCGATAAGGCGGCTCGACCTCCCGCGCGTCGAAGCGGCCGACTTGCACCGTCGCTGAACGCTTATCCAACTGTAGCAATTCGGCCTCGAACTGGCCGCCTTCGCCGTTGAACAGGATCGCCTTGTCACCGGCCTGCAGCCGCAGCACGTGCATATGACGCACGACATCGTCCGGCAGCAGCGTGCTGTGGCCGCTGTGCAGCGGCATGGGGACAAAAAAGCGAGGTGACGATAGCGTGGTCATTGTCGAGAGGGCAGGGTGTGGCGTGTGACGCGAGCGTGCGCATCGGCCGGATTGTGTCATAACCACAGTGGCGTAAGAACCACAGTGGCGCAAGCGAGCCGCCGTCCGGCGGTGCGTTGCGGCGCGGCATCACTTCAGCGCCGTACCGCGATCCGGTATCCGTTCGATGAAAAAAGCATCGTGGCGGGACGGGTCGTAGTGTTCGAGGCCGGACAATCCCCATTGCGCCGCGCGCTCGGCCGCCCGTTGCGCGGGCAGTTGTCCGGCATCGAACGTGTCGCTGACCACGGCCATTTGCCACAGCGAGCCGTATAGTGGCACATACGTCTGCATGAGCGCGACATGGCCAAATGCGGCGCGCAGCGTGCCGAGTAGTGCCGCGACCTGGTCGGGCTGGAACAGCGGCGAGCCGAGATGGATCGACAGCACCGCATCGTCCACCATGCGTGTGCGCAGCAATGCGTAAAAACTGGGCGTGTACAGCGTCGAAGCCGGCGAATCGGGCGGCGTCAAGTCGAACACGACTGCGTCGAAGCGCTCCTGCGTGTGCTGCACGAAGTGCAACGCGTCACCCGTGACAATCTGCACGCGCGGATCGTCGAGCGCGCCACGGTGCACGTGCTGTAGGTGGCGTCGCGCCATCGCCACGACCGCAGGATCAAGCTCCGCGATGACGATGTGCTCCAGTGCCTTGTACTTGAGCCACTGCCGCGCCGCGCCGCCATCGCCGCCGCCGAGAACCAGCACGCGCCGCGCAGGCCGCTCCCGCGCCAGCGCGCCAGGGTGCACCATGCTTTCGTGATAGAGGTATTCGTCGCGCTCGGACGTCATCGGGCGGTTGTCGAGCACGAATAGCTTGCCGAGCAGCGGCGTCTCCCAGACCTCGATATGCTGGTACGCCGAATCGATCGTTTGTAGCCGCCGCGCGCCGGTGAACGTGTACGCATAATGCGCGCACGGGCGCAACGTCAGTGAGTTGCCGTGCGCGTCCGGGCGGTCGGCGTTGTCCGGGCGGTCGATGTCGTGCGTGGGGGCGGCGTTGTGCATGGGGTCGGCGTTGTGCATGGGGTCGGCGTTGTGAATGGGGTCGGCGGGTTGCACGGCGGGCGGCGTGCGCGATGATGGCGGTTCCGGTTCCAATCGGCAAAGTTCCTCAACGGTGGCATGGCATCGCTGTGGCGGTGTGGCCAGGCAGTTTGCGATCCCTGTGCGACCGCCCGTGGCACGGCGCAACATCGCCAAGCAGCGGCAGGCCTGTCTGTTAGAATAATAATCTTTGCGACGCTTCGCGCGCGGGTGTGCCCGCATGCGATTCCCATTGCGCCGGCGCGGCCGCGACTCGCGACGCGCGCGGCCCTGCTTTTCCTGAGTCCGGACCCGACATGACAACCCCGCCCGACACCCAGACCACCATGATGGCCAACGCAATCCGTGCGTTGGCCATGGACGCCGTTCAGCAAGCCAATTCCGGCCATCCGGGGATGCCGATGGGCATGGCGGAAATCGCCGTGGCGCTGTGGCAACGTCATCTGCGGCACAATCCGGCTAATCCACATTGGGCGGACCGGGATCGCTTCGTACTGTCCAATGGGCATGGGTCGATGCTGCTGTACGCGCTGCTGCACCTGAGCGGCTACGACTTGCCAATGGACGAGTTGAAGCGTTTCCGCCAATTGCATTCGAGGACACCTGGCCATCCAGAGGTCGGAATCACACCGGGTGTCGAGACGACCACTGGGCCGTTGGGTCAGGGATTAGCCAACGCGGTGGGCATGGCGCTGGCCGAAGCGCTGCTGGCGGCCGAATTTAACCAGCCTGACGCGAAGATCGTCGATCATTACACGTACGTGTTCGTCGGCGATGGCTGCCTGATGGAAGGCGTGTCGCACGAGGCTTGTTCGCTGGCGGGCACGCTGGGATTGTCGAAGCTGATCGTACTGTATGACGACAACGGCATTTCGATTGACGGGGATGTCGGGCACTGGTTCGCCGACGATACGCCGAAGCGTTTTGAGGCTTATGGCTGGAACGTGATCCGCGCGGTCGATGGTCACGATGTGGATGCAGTGGACGCGGCCATTTGCGCTGCAAAGCAGTCGGACAAGCCGACGCTAATTTGCTGCCGTACCGTCATCGGCAAGGGGGCGCCGAACAAGGCCGGCGGCCACGACGTGCACGGCGCACCGCTGGGCGCGACGGAGATTGCCGCGACGCGCGCGGCGATTGGCTGGGGCGCCGAACCTTTCGTGATCCCGCAGCACGTCTATGCGCTGTGGGACGCGAAGGAGACGGGCGCCCAGGCCGAGTGCGAGTGGAATGAGGCCTTTGCCGCCTATCGCGCGAAGTATCCGCAGCAGGCGGCCGAGTTCGAGCGCCGCGTCGCCGGCCGGCTGCCGGCGCATTGGGCCGATGCCGCGCGGCGGCTGATCGCCGCCGCCAACGAGCGTGCTGAGACGGTCGCGACCCGTAAAGCGTCGCAGCAGGCGATCGAGGCGCTGGCTGCGGCGTTGCCGGAACTGCTGGGCGGTTCGGCCGATCTCACCGGCTCGAACTTGACCAACTGGAAGGCCAGCAAGCCGGTACGCGCTGGCCGTGAAAGCGGCACGCAGGTGTTGCAATGGGGCAATCACGTCAACTACGGGGTGCGTGAATTCGGCATGAGCGCGGCGCTCAACGGCATTGCGCTGCACGGTGGCTACTTGCCGTTCGGCGGCACGTTCCTGACCTTCTCGGATTACAGCCGCAACGCATTGCGGATGGCCGCACTGATGAAGACCCGCTCGATCTTCGTGTTCACGCACGACTCGATCGGGCTCGGCGAGGATGGCCCGACGCACCAGTCGATCGAGCACGTGTCGAGCCTGCGCCTGATTCCGAACATGGACGTGTGGCGCCCGGCCGACACGGTCGAGACCGCGGTGGCCTGGACGCAGGCGGTCGAGCGCCATGGTCCATCGTCGTTGATCTTTAGCCGGCAAAATCTGGCGTTCTGTGCGCGGACCGACGCGCAGATTGCGGCGGTCGCCCGGGGCGGGTACGTGCTGCGCGACTGGAATGACGATATCCCGGCTCGCAAGGTGATCCTGATCGCGACGGGTTCCGAGGTCGAGCTTGCGCTGAACGCTGTCGAGCCGCTTGCGCGTGTGGGCATCGGCGCCCGTGTCGTATCGATGCCCTCGACCACGGTGTTCGATCGGCAGGATGCCGAATGGCGCGAGCGCGTCCTGCCACGCGGCGTGGCGCGGGTGGCGATCGAGGCCGGCGTCACGGCGTTCTGGCATAAATATGTGGGAATCGACGGCGGCGTGGTTGGGATCGACACATTCGGCGAATCGGCGCCCGCCGGCGTGTTGTTCAAGCATTTTGGCTTCACGATCGATAACGTTGTCGACACCGTGAAGTCGATACTGGGTTAAGCCGAGGGTGTGTGACGTGCCGACTGTGCGTCGCACACTCTTGCTCGGAGCGTTGCCATTTACCCATTAGGAGATAGACATGACGATTCGCGTCGCAATCAACGGTTATGGCCGTATTGGCCGCAATACGCTGCGGGCCCATTATGAGGGTGGCAAGAAGCACGACATCGAGATCGTGGCGATCAACGACCTCGGCAATGCCCAGACCAACGCGCATCTGACCCAGTATGACACCGCGCATGGCAAGTTCCCGGGCACCGTCTCGGTTGACGGCGACTACATGATCGTCAACGGCGACAAGGTCCGCGTGCTCGCGAACCGCAACCCGGCGGAGCTGCCGTGGGGCGATCTCGGTGTGGATGTCGTACTTGAGTGCACCGGTTTCTTCACGTCGAAGGAGAAGGCGAGCGCGCACCTGAAGGGTGGTGCGAAGAAGGTCGTGATTTCAGCGCCGGGCGGCAAGGATGTCGATGCGACGATCGTCTATGGTGTGAACCACCAGGTGCTGAAGGCGTCGGATACGGTCATCTCGAACGCCTCGTGCACGACGAACTGCCTTGCGCCGCTGGTCAAGCCGCTGCACGACAAGATCGGCGTCGAGAACGGCCTGATGACGACGATTCATGCGTACACGAACGACCAGGTGCTGACCGACGTGTACCATGAGGACCTGCGCCGCGCCCGCTCGGCCACGCACAGCATGATCCCGACCAAGACCGGCGCGGCAGCAGCCGTCGGGCTGGTGCTGCCGGAGCTGAACGGTAAGCTGGATGGCTACGCGGTGCGCGTGCCGACGATCAACGTGTCGATCGTCGACCTATCGTTCATCGCGTCGCGCGATACGAGCGTGGACGAAGTGAACAAGATCTTGAAGGAAGCGTCGGAAGGTGCGCTCAAGGGCATCCTCGCCTACAGCGACGCGCCGCTGGTATCGGTTGACTTTAATCACAACCCAGCGTCCTCGACATTCGATGCAACGCTCACGAAGGTGTCGGGCCGTCTCGTGAAGGTGTCGAGCTGGTACGACAATGAGTGGGGCTTCTCGAACCGGATGCTCGATACGACGGTGGCGCTGGCCAACGCGAAGTAACGCTCGAACACACAAGCAGCAGCGTGTGTGACAAAAAAGCCGCCTGGCCGGGCGGCTTTTTTTTTTGGCGCGCAGCGCGATCAGGGCTTGCGGTGCGGGCAGTTTTCCTTCGTGCAGGAGCCGTACATCGCGAGCGCGTGCTCCTGTAGCTTGAAGCCCCGTTCTTGGGCGATCAACTGCTGGCGGTGCTCGATCTCGGGGTCGTAGAATTCCTCAACCCGGCCGCAGTCCAGACAGACCAGATGGTCGTGGTGCGTACCCTCATTGAGTTCGAACACCGCTTTGCCCGACTCGAAGTTGCTGCGTGTGAGCAGGCCGGCCTGTTCGAACTGCGTTAGCACGCGATAAACAGTCGCCAGGCCAATATCCAGCTCCTCATTGAGCAAGTTGCGGTAGACGTCTTCCGCGGTCAAGTGGCGCACGGAACTGTGTTGGAAAATCTCCAGAATCTTCAGGCGCGGCAAGGTTGCCTTGAGCCCCATGTTCTTGAGGTCAGCGGGATTGGTCATCGCTAGGCATCCCTAGAGTACAATGCAAGGTTCTAATAGTAATGGGTTTTTGGGTATTCCGGGCGGCGCAGACGTGTCTCGGGCCCAAATCGATCAAAGCGTCAGACGCGTTTTATGGGTGAAATGAGTTCAACGTTCTTTTCCGGGTCGCGCAGGCGCGCCACCGCCTTTGCGGTAACGGCCCGCGTCGTCGTGCTGGCCGCCGTGGTTTCGCTCGGTGCATGCAAGACATACGACAGCCTGACGCAACGCATCGCGCGTTCGATCACCCCATACCGGATCACGGTCGTGCAAGGCAACTTCGTATCAGCGGAGGCTGCATCGAGGCTACGCGTTGGCATGTCCCGCGACGAAGTGCGCAGCGTCCTTGGTACACCACTGCTCACCGACCTGTTCCATGCCGATCGCTGGGACTATGTGTTCTATTTCAAGCGCGGCTCGACTTCTGTTGTGCAGCAGCGAGACTTGGTCGTGAATTTCGTCGGCGATCACGTGGCAAGCTGGACGGGGGCTGACGACCTGCCATCCGAGTACGAGTTGATTGCCGAAATCGATGGTGACCGCAAGGGTTTGAAGAAAGCGCAAGCCGAGGCCGTCGCGGCCAAGGCGGCAAAGGCCGCTGCGGCTGACGCGTCGGCAGCAGCGGCGGCGAGCGAGCCGGTTGCGCCAGTGCCCGGCACGGCTGGCACGGCCGCGGCGAGCGGCGTCAGCGGTGTCAGTGTGTTGCCGTCGTCGCAAGCCGCCAACGAGGAAGCCGCGGCCGCGGCGAACCGCGCGACTGCTCAGGTCGCGCCGCAGCACATCGCGTTGCCGCCGACTGGCGTCGCACCGTCGCCGGATCCGTCAACCGGCCTGGCGTCGCCCAGTGCCGCGGGCCTGCAGAACCAGCCGGTGCTCGAGCGCAGCGGCGCACAAGGGACGCGTCAATGATGAAGATTGCCATCGCAGGGGCATCGGGCCGCATGGGGCAAATGCTGGTCGAAACGGTGCTGAATACGTCGGAAGTCACGTTGTCGGGCGCGCTGGAGCGCGCGGGCGCTGCCGCGCTGGGGCAGGACGCTGGCGCGTTCGCCGGGCGGCAGACCGGTATTGCGATCACCGATGACGTGGAGCGCGTGCTTGCGCATGCAGATGTGCTGATCGATTTCACGCGGCCCGAGGGCACGCTTGAGTACCTAAAGGCGGCGCGCCGGCACGGCACTCGCATGGTAATCGGCACGACGGGTTTTGCCGAATCACAGAAGGCCGAGTTGGCCGCCGCCGCGCAGACGCTCGGGATTGTGTTCGCACCGAACATGAGCGTGGGCGTGAACGTGACGTTGAAACTGCTGCAAGTGGCCGCTGCGCATTTCGCCACCGGCTACGATATCGAGATCATCGAGGCGCATCACCGGCACAAAGTTGATGCGCCGTCCGGCACAGCGTTGCAGATGGGCGAAGTGATCGCAACGGCGTTGGGTCGTGATCTGGCATCCTGTGCCGTGTACGGACGCCATGGCGTGACCGGTGAGCGCGATCCGTCGACGATTGGGTTCTCAGCCATCCGCGGCGGCGACATCGTCGGCGACCACACGGTGATGTTCGCCGGTACCGGCGAGCGGATCGAGATCACGCATAAATCGGCGAACCGGCTCGCGTACGCGCAGGGCGCGGTACGGGCCGCTCGTTTCCTGGCCGGCCGATCGGCGGGGCTGTACGATATGTGGGACGTGCTGGGCCTGCGCTAGTCGTCGTACGCGCCGCGGCACATCGATCGCAGCGCCGGTGCGTTCCGCGCAGTGGGTCGCGCGCGGGCGCGTGTTGCGCGATGCGATGGGCGTATCGCGACGCAGGCTCGGATTTGGCCAGGTGCTGCTCGCGCCGATCGGCGCCGACGGGCGTTTGTCCTGCGACGGGCAGTTGGTCGATACCGCGCAATTGTTCACGCGGTTTGTGCAAGCTGCCCGTGAGCCGGTGCCGGCGCAACTGGAACGGCGGGCCGAGACCATGCCGACCCGCTACGAGTCCATTGCCGGCGTGTGATGAGCGCCGTGCAGCGGGCCGGGCTCACGCGCATTGCGTTCGTGACGCTGCCGGTCGGCGACGACGCACACTGACGTAAGCAAGCGCGTGCCGTCCGCGGGCGCGCAGACGCTATAATCGGCGTTTCCTCTGGCTTTCCCAAGGCGCGGTACTGCATGTGCGCCCCCTGCGCGGCACGCCGCAAGCCGATTGTCCCCGACGACCATCATGCAAGATAAATACGTTCCCGCCGATGTCGAATCCGCCGTGCAGCAAGCATGGCGGGACAACGATGTCTATCGTAGTGCCGAGCGCGCCGACAAAAAGAAATTCTATTGTGTGTCGATGCTGCCGTACCCGTCGGGCAAGCTGCATATGGGGCACGTGCGCAACTACACGATCAACGACGTGATGTATCGTCACCGGCGCATGAACGGGTACAACGTGCTGATGCCGATGGGCTGGGACGCATTCGGGATGCCGGCGGAAAACGCGGCGATCGCCAACGGCGTGCCACCAGCCAAGTGGACATACGAGAACATCGCCTACATGAAGAAACAGATGCAGGCGATGGGGTTGGCGATCGATTGGTCGCGTGAAATTGCGACATGCAAACCGGACTACTACAAGTGGAACCAGTGGTTGTTCCTGAAGATGCTCGAAAAGGGCATCGCGTATAAGAAGACGGGGACGGTGAACTGGGATCCAGTTGATCAGACCGTGCTAGCCAACGAGCAGGTCGTCGACGGGCGCGGCTGGCGTTCCGGTGCGGTGGTTCAGAAGCGCGAGATTCCGATGTACTACTTGCGGATCACGGACTACGCGGAGCAGTTGTTGCAGGACCTGGATGCGCTGGGGTGGCCCGAGCGCGTGAAGGTGATGCAGCACAACTGGATCGGCAAGAGCCATGGCGTGAACTTCGGTTTCCCGTATGAAATCGATGGGCAGCAGCAATTGCTGCGCGTGTTCACGACCCGCGCGGACACGATCATGGGCGTCACGTTTGCAGCCATCGCTGCGGAGCACCCGCTCGCCACGCGGCTGGCGCGGGACCAACCCGCGTTGCAGGCGTTCATCGACGAGTGCAAGCGCGGCGGGGTGGCCGAGGCGGACATGGCGACGATGGAGAAGAAAGGCGTATCCACCGGCTTCTTCGTCAAGCATCCGCTGACCGGCGCCGACATAGAGGTCTGGATTGGCAACTACGTGCTGATGAGCTATGGCGAAGGCGCGGTGATGGGCGTGCCGGCCCACGACGAGCGCGACTTTGCGTTCGCGACGAAGTATCGCCTGCCGATCAAGCAGGTCGTTGCGGCGCAGGGCAAGGTGTATTCGACCGAGGCGTGGCAGGACTGGTACGGTGACCAGGACGCCGGCGTCTGCGTGAACAGCGGCAAGTATGACGGCATGCGCTACGAGCAGGCGGTGGAGGCGGTCGCGGCGGATCTAGCCGCGAAGGAGCTTGGCGGCAAGCAGGTCACGTACCGGTTGCGCGACTGGGGCATTTCGCGTCAGCGCTATTGGGGCACGCCGATCCCGATCATCCATTGCCCGAGCTGTGGCGATGTGCCGGTGCCGGAGCAGGACTTGCCGGTGTTGCTGCCCGAGGACCTGGTGCCGGATGGCAGCGGCAATCCGCTGGCCAAGTCTGAGGCGTTTATGCACTGCACGTGCCCGCGCTGCGGCGCCGACGCGAGGCGCGAGACGGACACGATGGACACGTTTGTCGATTCCGCCTGGTATTTTTCGCGCTATGCGTGCCCGGATGCGCCGACGATGGTGGACGCGCGTACCGACTATTGGATGCCGATGGACCAGTACATCGGCGGCATCGAGCATGCGATTTTGCACTTGCTGTATTCGCGCTTCTGGGCCAAGGTGATGCGCGACCTCGGGCTGACCGACTTTTCCGAGCCGGCGACCAATCTGCTGACGCAGGGCATGGTGCTCGACCAGACGTACTATCGCGAGGACGCGACCGGCAAGAAGATGTGGTTCAACCCCTCTGACGTGACGTTGTCATACGATGACAAAGGGCGTGCGGTCAGCGCGGTGCTGCACGCCGATGGTCAGCCGGTCGAGATGGGCGGCGTCGAAAAAATGTCGAAGTCGAAAAATAACGGCGTCGATCCGCAACATCTGATCGATTCGCACGGTGCCGATACCGCGCGACTATTCACGATGTTCGCGGCGCCGCCCGAGCAGTCGCTCGAATGGTCCGGTGCCGGTGTCGAAGGCGCGAGCCGTTTCCTGCGACGGCTGTGGGCGTTCGGCTACGCGCATCATGCAACGTTTGCGACGCGGCCGGCGCTGGACGCTGCGACGCTGAATGACGCAGGCAAGGCGCTGCGCCGCGAGATTCACTCTGTGCTCAAGCAGGCCGATTTCGACTATCAGCGGCTGCAGTACAACACGGTCGTGTCCGCGGCGATGAAAATGCTCAACGCATTGGAGTCGGCCAAAGACGTCGGCGCCGCGGTCCTCTACGAGGGATATGGCATCCTGCTGCGCGTACTGTATCCGGTGGTGCCGCACGTCACGTTTACGCTGTGGCGCGAACTTGGTTACGCGACGCAATTCGGCACGCTGCTGGACGCGCCGTGGCCGAAGGTGGACGAGCAGGCGCTGGAGCGAAGCGAAGTCGAACTGGTGCTGCAGATCAACGGCAAGGTGCGCGGCGCGCTGAAGGTGGCTAACGGTGCGCCACGTGAGGCGATCGAGCAGGCGGCATTCGCGCACGAGATGTTCAACAAGTTTGGTGAAGGCAAGATGCCGAAGAAGGTGGTGATCGTGCCGGGACGGCTCGTGAACGTGGTCATTTGAGGGCCTGCATGACTGAATCGAAACTGACGCGCCGATCCTGCATTGTGCTTGCTGCGGCGGCATTGTTGCTGGCCGGATGCGGCTTCCAGCTGCGCGGTAACTATGGCTTCCCGTTTAAGCGGCTTGCGCTGGTCGGCCCGGGTCCGGAGCTTGGCGCACGGATTCAGCGGCTGGTCGAAGGCGGCAGCCAGACGCGGATCGTCAAGAGCACCGACGGCGCGGACGTGATCTTGTCGATTTCGGAGGGGCGCGGCACCGGGGCGCTGACGCTCAATGCGGCCGGACAGGTCAACGAGTACGAACTCGATTACACGATGTCGTACCAATTGGTCGGCGCCGATGGCACAGTGCTGTTGCCGCCCAGCGTGATCCGTATCAACCGGGCGATGACCTATTCCGACCAGTACGCGCTGGCGAAGTCGCAGGAGTTCGAACTGCTGTATCGCGATATGCGCAACGACGCGCTCGACCAGCTGTTGCGACGCATGAGCGCAGTGCGCGAGCTGCACCCGGCCCATGGCGGGGTTCGCGCGGTGGCGCCGCGCGCGCCGCTGCCCACGCCGCCGCTGTAACGGACACGACACGATGCAACTGCGCGCAGACGCCCTGGAGTCGCACCTGGCCAAGACGTTGGGTCGCTTGTACGTCGTGTACGGCGACGAGCCACTGCTCGCGCAGGAAGCCGTGGCGCGCATCCGCACCGCGGCGCGCGCGGCCGGTTTCACCGAGCGCAACGTATTCTCTGTCGAGCGCGGTTTTGATTGGAGCCTGCTGCTCGGCGCCACGCAATCGATGTCGTTGTTCGGCGAGCGGCAGCTGATCGAATTGCGCATCCCGACCGGCAAACCGGGCAAGGATGGCGGTGATGCATTGAAGGCGCTGGCGGCATCGGACAATCCCGACGTGCTGACGTTGATTGCATTGCCGCGGCTGGACGCGGCGACGCAAAAGACGGCATGGTTCACCGCATTGGTCCAGGCTGGTGTGGCGATACGCATCGACACGGTCGAGCGTGCGCAGTTGTCGAACTGGATTGCGCAACGGCTCGCGGCGCAGCAGCAGCGCATCGTCGCCGGCGACGGAGGGCGGCGCGCGCTGCAGTTCATCGCCGAGCGGGTCGAGGGCAACCTGCTCGCCGCGCATCAGGAAATCCAAAAGCTCGGCCTGTTGTATCCTGCCGGCGAATTGACGCTCGAGCAGGTGCAGGACGCGGTACTCAACGTCGCCCGCTACGACGTGTTCAAGCTCAACGAGGCAATGCTTGCCGGCGATGTTGCGCGCTTGGCGCGGATGCTCGATGGATTGCGCGGCGAAGGCGAGGCGACGGTGCTGGTGCTGTGGGCTGTCGTAGAGGAAATCCGTGTGCTGGCGCGAATCAAGCGGGGGCTGGCTGCCGGCAAGCCGTTGGCGATTCTGATGCGCGAGAATCGCGTGTGGGGACCGCGTGAACGGCTGATGGGCCCCGCGCTGCAGCGCGTCGACGAATGTTCGCTTGAACGGGCGCTGGCGCTCGCGGCGCGACTGGACCGGCAGGTCAAGGGGCTCTCTGGCGGGGTGCCGGCGCGTGTAGGCGTCGCGCCCGCTCGCGCGTCGCTGCCGCCGGCCGATCCGTGGGATGGCTTGTTCGATCTGGCGATGACGATTGCGCGGCCCGGCGGCAGCGATGGTGGGTGCCGGGCGGGTGGCAGTGCGCCGCACGGCGCCACCGCCACTGCCGTGCGGGCGATACGACCGTAGCCTTACAATAGAGGCCATCGCACTGCCGCGTGGCGCGGCGGGTCGCGTGCAACGGCTTCGATCTGTGCGGATCTGGCGTCCACAAAACCAACCGCATTGACGCACTACGGGAACACGAAGATGGACATTGACCGCTACATGACCGATCTGGGTCGCCGCGCGCGTGCGGCGTCAAGGGCGATCGCCCGGGCGCCAGTGGCCGCGAAGAACGCGGCGCTCGAACAGATCGCGCTGGCGATCCAGGGACAGGCCGACGCGCTCCAGCGCGCGAACGCGCGCGATGTCGAGCGGGCACAGGCCAACGGACACGATGCGGCCTTCATCGACCGACTGACGCTGTCGGACAAGGCGCTGACGACGATGGTCGAAGGCCTGCGGCAAGTTGCAGCGCTGCCTGACCCGATTGGCGAGATCACCGGCATGAGGACGCGTCCGACCGGCATTCAGGTGGGCCAAATGCGGGTGCCGCTCGGTGTGATTGGCATCATTTATGAGTCGCGGCCGAATGTCACGATAGACGCTGCTGCGCTGTGCCTGAAATCGGGCAACGCGACGATCCTGCGCGGCGGCTCGGAGGCGATCGAATCCAATACCGCACTTGCCGCGCTGATCGCCGAGGCACTGCGCATGAGCGGCCTGCCCGAGGCGGGGGTGCAAGTGGTCGGTACGCCGGATCGGGCGGCGGTTGGCAAGCTGATCACAATGACCGACTACGTCGACGTGATCGTGCCGCGCGGTGGCAAGCGCTTGATTCAACGGTTGGTCGATGAAGCACGGGTGCCGATGATCAAGCACCTGGACGGCGTGTGCCATGTCTACGTGGATGATGGCGCCGATGTCGGCAAAACGCTGGCGGTATGCGATAACGCGAAGACGCATCGGTACGGCACTTGTAACACGATGGAGACGCTGCTCGTCGCACGGGGCATCGCGCCGACCGTGTTGCCGCTGCTGGGCAAGCTGTACCGGGGCAAGGCTGTCGAGTTGCGAGTGGACTCGGCTGCACGCGCGATCCTTGCCGATGCCGGTGTCGCGCCGCTCGTGGACGCAACCGAGGCCGATTGGCGTACCGAATACCTGGCGCCAGTGCTGGCGATCAGGGTGGTGGACGGCATCGACGCGGCGATCGAGCACATCAATACGTATGGCTCCGCGCATACCGATGCGATCGTGACCGAGCACTACGATCGCGCGATGCAGTTCCTACGTGAGGTCGATTCAGCCAGCGTGATGGTCAATGCGTCAACGCGCTTCGCGGACGGCTTCGAATACGGGCTGGGCGCCGAAATCGGCATCTCGAACGACAAGCTGCATGCGCGCGGGCCGGTGGGCCTCGAGGGGCTGACGTCATTGAAATACGTCGTGCTGGGCCACGGCGAAGTGCGGCAATAAAGGAGTTCGTGCATGTTGTGGGTCAAAACCTTTCATATCGTGTTGATTGCCTCCTGGTTCGCGGGGCTGTTCTATCTGCCCCGCATCTTCGTGAACCTGGCGATGGAGATCGAACCTGCCGTGTCGCGGCGCTTGCTGGTGATGGCGCGCAAGTTGTATCGCTTCATGAGCCTGATTGCTGTGCCGGCGCTCGTGTGCGGGCTCTGGCTATGGCTCGTGGTGGGCATCGGTCGCGGGCAGGGGTGGATGCATGCGAAACTGGCGATCGTCGTGCTGCTGATCGTCTATCATGCGATGTGTGGCAGGTTGCTCGCCACGTTCGAGCGGGGCGCGAACCGCCGCTCCGACCGGTGGTATCGGATGTTCAACGAATTGCCGGTGCTCGGCTTGCTCGGCGCAGTCGCGCTGGTGGTCTTCAAGCCCTTTTGAGCGGCCTTCATCCCTTCCGAGCAGCTTGTTACCAGTCGCGCACGGCCACACGGCGTTGTGCGACGACTTGTGACATGCGCGAGGTCATCGGCGAGAATACGTCGGTTTCCTTGGCGATGTTGGCCAACAGGCTGATTGGGGCCAGCCGCGCCAGCGGCGAGTTGCTGAACTTGCGACCCTCCGGCGATTCAAACCTTCCGGCGCACTTGCGCGTGCCGCCCGTTTCCAGGAGCGATTCCTATGGCTTCGTTGCACCCCCGGCTGACGGCCGTGACCGATCGCATCATCGAGCGCAGCAACGCAACGCGGCACGCCTATCTTGCCCGGATCGAGCATGCGCAAGGACAGTTTCCTGCGCGCGGCGTGCTGTCTTGCGCGAACCTGGCTCACGGTTTTGCTGGGCTCGAAGGGCAGGACAAGATCGCGATCCGTGCGATGCGGCAGCCGAACATCGGCATTGTGTCGGCCTACAATGAGATGTTGTCCGCGCATGCGCCGTACCGCGACTTTCCCGACATCATCAAACAGGCGGCGCGCGAAGCGGGGGGCATTGCGCAATTTGCCGGTGGCGTGCCTGCGATGTGCGACGGCATTACGCAGGGCAACGCCGGCATGGAACTGTCGCTGTTTTCCCGCGAGACAATCGCGATGTCAACGGCGATCGCGTTGACGCACAATATGTTCGACGCGGCGCTGTGCTTGGGCATTTGCGACAAGATCGTGCCGGGCCTATTGATCGGCGCGTTGCAATTCGGCCACTTGCCGACGATCTTCGTGCCCGCCGGGCCGATGACCAGTGGCCTGTCCAATGATGAGAAAGCCAAGATCCGCCAGCAGTTCGCCACCGGCGCTGTGGGGCGCGACGTGCTGCTCGACAGTGAGGCGCGCGCGTACCATGGTCACGGCACCTGCACGTTCTATGGCACGGCGAACTCGAACCAGCTGCTGATGGAAATCATGGGCCTGCATTTGCCCGGTGCCGCGTTCGTCCATCCGCATACGCCGCTGCGCGATGCGCTCACCGCCGAGGCGGCACGCCGCGTGCTGCAACTGACCGCGCAAGGCGCGCACTACACGCCGATCGGCCGAGTGATTGACGAGAAAGCGATTGTCAATGGCATCGTCGCGCTGCTGGCCACCGGCGGCTCCACCAATCATACGCTGCACCTGGTGGCGATTGCCCGCGCGGCTGGCATCGTGATCGACTGGAACGACTTCGATGACCTGTCGCGTGCAGTGCCGCTGCTCGCGAAGATCTATCCAAATGGCAAGGCGGACATTAACCACTATCACGCGGCGGGCGGCATGGCGTTCCTGACGCGCACGCTGCTCGAGGCAGGCTTGCTGCACGACGATGTGACGACCGTTGCCGGCGCCGGCTTGTCGGCCCATTACACGCGCGAGCCCAGACTGGTCAACGGTAAGCTGGCCTGGATCGACGGCCCGCGCGAGAGCCACGACAAGGCCGTGCTGCGCACCACCGCGGAATCGTTCCAGCCGGATGGCGGGTTGCGATTGGTGCAGGGCCGGTTGGGTCGAGGTGTGATCAAGATTTCCGCGGTCGCGCCGCAACATCGCAGTGTCACCGCGCCGGCGATCGTCTTCGATTCGCAGGAAGGCGTGCAGGCCGCCTTCGATCGCGGTGAGCTGGAGCGCGATTGCGTCGTCGTGGTGCGATTCCAGGGGGCAAGAGCCAATGGCATGCCCGAGCTGCACCGGCTCACGCCGCTGCTGGGCGTCTTGCAGGACAAGGGCTTGCGCGTGGCGCTAGTGACCGACGGCCGGATGTCGGGCGCCTCGGGCAAGGTGCCGGCAGTGATCCATCTGTCGCCTGAGGCGCTGCTCGACGGCCCGCTCGGCAAGGTGCGCAGCGGCGATGTGATTACGCTCGATGCAGAAGCCGGGCGATTGGACGTGGACGTGGACGAAGCCGAATGGGCGCGCCGCGCGAACGAAAAGCCCGTGCATCGCCGCGAGCATGAACTGGGTTTTGGCCGTGAGCTGTTCGGCGTTTTTCGTGCCGCTGCGCTGCCGGCCGAGCAAGGGGCGTCGGTGTTCGGCGCGATGACCGAATGAGAGACTCGAATGAGGGCATCGTTCCATTCTGAACTACAGGAGAGCTGCAATGAGACCCGTGAGCGAAATCGTGCGGATCGGCCCGGTTATCCCGGTCCTGACATTTGAGTCGGTGGAGCAGGGCGAGCACGTCGCGCACGCGCTGTACGAGGGCGGGGTAAAGGTGCTCGAGATCACGCTGCGAACCACGGCCGGACTGCAGGCGATCGGGCGCGCATCGCAGCTTGCCGCGGATATCGTCGTCGGCGTTGGTACGCTGACCACCGCCGCTCAGGTCGAGGAGGCTAAGCGCGCCGGCGCGACATTCGGCGTGTCGCCGGGGCTCACACGCGAGATCCATCGGGCGGCGCAGGACGTCGGCTTGCCGTTGCTGCCCGGTGTGATGACGCCGTCCGACATCCTGCTCGCGCTCGAGCTTGGCTACGACATCGTGAAGTTCTTCCCGGCGCAGCAGGCCGGCGGCTTGGATATGCTGCAAGCGTTTAGCGGACCATTCCCGGCGTTGCGGTTCTGCCCGACCGGCGGCATCACGCAGGAGTTGGCGACGAGCTTTCTCGCGCTGCCCAACGTGGTTTGCGTCGGCGGCTCATGGCTCACGCCCCGGGCGGTGCTGGCCGCACAAAACTGGGCCGAGGTGACACGCCTGGCGCGCGCGGCGAGTCAACTGGCGCGGCCCAATACCTAAGCTTAACCACCGCACCGGCCACTTCTTTGGCCCGTCGTTGCTGCAACGTCAATGGGACACGCTCGAGGAGCCGGGCCTGACGAGGCGATTACGGTGAGCATCGATGAGCCGCCGGAGCACATCGTCGGCCGGGTACTCGAGCGGTTGGCCGCGCGCACCCGTTGATCCACACGGCCCGAGCGGCTGCCTCGGCATGCGCGCCCGTCACGGCCGGCGCATCGATGTCAGCCGATGCGTTGCGCGAGCTTGACCGCTTTGCCGACATAGGATGCCGGCGTCATCGCCAGCAGTCGCGCCTTGGCCTCGTCCGGGATCGGCAGCGTGCCGATGAAGGCGTGCAGTCCATCGCGGGTGATACCCTTGCCACGCGTTAGCTCCTTCAACTGCTCATACGGATTCTCGATTCCATAGCGGCGCATGACGGTCTGTACCGGTTCGGCCAGCACTTCCCAGCAGTCATCCAAGTCCTCATCAAGCCGTTGTGGATTGACTTCGAGCTTATCGAGCCCGCGGATCAGGGCATCGTACGCGAGTAGCGAATAGCCGAATGCGACGCCAATGTTGCGCAGGACCGTCGAGTCGGTCAGGTCGCGCTGCCAGCGTGACACGGGCAGCTTGTCCGCCAGATGGCGCAGCGTGGCGTTGGCCAGGCCCAGGTTGCCTTCGGAGTTCTCGAAATCGATCGGATTAACCTTGTGCGGCATCGTCGATGAGCCGATTTCTCCCGCCTTCGTTTTTTGCTTGAAGTAGCCCAGCGAGATGTAGCCCCACACGTCGCGGTCCAGGTCTAGCAGGATCGTGTTCGCCCGCGCGAGCGCGTCGAACAGCTCCGCCATGTAGTCGTGCGGCTCGATCTGGATCGTATAGGGATTGAACGTCAGCCCGAGCCGCGTCTGCACGACATCTCGGGCGAAGGCTTCCCAGTCGAAATCCGGGTAGGCAGACAGATGGGCGTTGAAATTGCCGACCGCGCCGTTCATCTTGCCCAACAGTGTGACGGCGGCGATCCGGTCGATGGCACGCGATAGGCGCGCGGCCACGTTGGCGATTTCCTTACCCAGCGTCGTCGGGCTGGCCGGCTGTCCGTGCGTGCGTGAGAGCATCGGTTGCGCGGCGTGCGCGTGCGCGAGCGCGACCAGCCGCTGGTGCACGGTGCGCAGCGCTGGCAGTATCACATGCTCGCGCGCGCCCTTGAGCATCAACCCGTGCGACGTGTTGTTGATGTCCTCGGACGTGCAGGCGAAATGGATGAACTCGCTCGCGCGCTCCAGTTCCGGCTGGCCCTTGACCGACTCCTTCAGCCAGTACTCGACCGCCTTCACGTCGTGGTTCGTCACGCGCTCGATGTCCTTGATCCGGGCGGCATCGCGCGGGGAAAAGCGCTCGACCAGTTGCAGCAGGAATTGTTCGGATGACGCGGAGAACGCCGGGATTCCCGGCAACCCGGCCTGTGACAGCGCGATCAGCCAATGGACCTCGACGGTGACGCGGTGGCGCATGAACGCGGCTTCGGACAGCCAGTCGCGCAGGGCTTCGGTTTTGGCCGCATAGCGGCCGTCCAGTGGCGATAGCGCGGTCAGCGCAAAGAGGGTATCGGGACGAATGTCAGACATGGCACGGGACGCCACAGCGGCGCCGGAAAAGCGTGGAGAACCGCGCATTTTACCATTGGCCGTGTCCCGGTGAGGCTGGCCTTACGCCACGTCGCCGGTGCGCCGTACTGCCGGTATGTCGTGCTGCCAGAGCACCGTACTGCCAGGGCACCGTACTACCAGAGCGCCGCCGCACTGAGATGCGGCGGCGGTTCATGCACCGTTTCAGGCTGTTGTAATCCAAACACAATGGTCACGCGTTAGAGTGCCTGTCGCGCGAATGCGACGGATAAGATGATGTCCGGGGGCGCTATATCGCCCAAGACTCTCTGAAGGGGAAAGATGAAATTAATCGGTTCGCTCAGCAGCCCGTTCGTTCGCAAGGTACGGATCGTGATGGCTGAAAAGAAAATCGACTACAAGCTGGTGCTCGAGAATCCCTGGGCGGTCGATACGGTCATTCACGACTTCAATCCGCTGGGCAAGGTGCCATGCCTGGTCATGGAGGACGGCGAGGCGATGTTCGATTCGCGGGTCATTTGCGAGTACGTCGACACGCTGACGCCGGTGGGCAAACTGTTGCCGCAGCTTGGCCGCGAGCGCGCCGTGGTGCGTGGCTGGGAGGCGCTGACCGATGGAGTGCTCGAGGCTGCGGTGCTGGTGCGGGTCGAAGCTACGCAGCGCGACGAGGGGCAGCGTAGTCAAGCGTGGGTGGAGCGGCAACAACGCAAGATCCACGCTGGCCTTGCTGCGATGGCGCGCGGACTCGGCGAGCGGCCGTGGTGCCACGGCAATCACTACACGCTGGCCGACATTGCGCTCGGCTGTACGCTCGGCTACCTAGACTTTCGCATGTCGGAGCTTGCGTGGCGCGATGCGCACCCGAATCTGGACAAGCACTTTACGAAGCTGTCGCAGCGGCAGGCGTTTGTCGATACGTTGCCGCAGGCGTGAACGGCGCCGACGTGGCGCCGATGATGCCGCCGCCCAAGCACACGTCGCCGTCGTACAGTACGGCGGATTGTCCCGGCGTCACCGCCCATTGCGGCTGCGCGAAGCGCAACGCAAAGTGCCCGTCTGGTGCATGCTGGAATATGCAGGTCGCGTCCTGCTGGCGATAGCGTGTCTTGGCCGCACACGGGTGTCCTTCCTGCGGTGCTGCGCCTGAAATCCAACTGGCGTTCCCCGCCTGCAGCGTCGAGCTGAGCAACCACGGGTGATCGTGCCCCTGCACGACATACAGTGTGTTGCCCGCTATGTCCTTGCCGGCGACGAACCACGGCTCGCCGCTGCCATCGCGGCTGCCGCCCAAGCCGATCCCCTTGCGCTGACCCAACGTGTAAAATGCGAGCCCGATGTGTTCGCCGACGACCTTGCCCTCCGGGGTTTTCATCGGGCCGGGGCGGGTCGGCAGATAGCGGTTCAGGAACGTGCGGAATGGCCGTTCGCCGATGAAACAGATGCCAGTCGAGTCCTTTTTTGCCGCGTTGGGCAACCCGATTTGCGCAGCAATCTCGCGAACCCGCGCCTTGGGCATTTCGCCGAGCGGAAACAGTGTGCGGCTCAACTGCGATTGGTTCAGGCGATGCAGGAAGTAGGATTGGTCCTTGGACGAGTCCAGTGCCTTGAGCAGTTCAAACCGCTCGCCGACCCGGCGCACGCGGGCGTAGTGGCCGGTCGCGATGGTTTGCGCACCCAGCGCCATCGCGTGGTCTAGGAATGCCTTGAATTTGATCTCTGCATTGCACAGCACATCCGGATTGGGCGTGCGGCCCGCCGAATACTCGCGCAGGAACTCGGCAAAGACCCTGTCCTTGTACTGCGCGGCGAAGTTTACCGCTTCGACGTCGATGCCGACGAGGTCCGCGACCGATACGACGTCGATCCAGTCCTGCCGGCTCGCGCAATATTCGCTGTCGTCGTCGTCTTCCCAGTTCTTCATGAACAGGCCGACCACGTCGTAGCCCTGCTGCTTGAGCAGCCACGCGGCGACCGACGAATCCACGCCGCCGGACATGCCGACGACCACGCGTTGCTTTGCCATGATGCGTTACCGTTGCCAGTTTGGGCGCCGCGGGCGCCACGCGGCGCGAGCGCCGGTTGGGTTGCTCAAAGCCGGTCGCGGTACGCTATTTAGCGCGGTGCGGCCGGGTAGGATTGCACGAACTCGAGCGGATAGCGGCGTCCCGCCAGGTAGTCCTCGATACAGTGCAACACGAGCGGCGTACGGTGGCGCGACGCTTGTGCGCGCACCGCGTCGGCGCTCAGCCAGAGCGTGCGCAGGATATCGGGGTCGAGCTTGCGCGGGACTGGAGCGTGACTGGCGGTGCCGCAGTACGTAAAGCGGACATAGGTGGCCGGCACACCGTGCCCCCGCTCGAACTGCGCGACGTACACGCCAACCAACGCCTGCGGCGTGAACACCTGCCCGGTCTCCTCGAGCGTTTCGCGCACGACCGCCTCGAGCAGCGTTTCGCCCGGCTCCAGGTGACCAGCCGGCTGGTTCAGCCGCAGCCCGTGCGGCGTGTGCTCCTCGACCAGCAGGAACCGCTGCCCATGCTCGACGATGGCGGCCACGGTCACGTGCGGCGCCCACAGTTGCGTATCCATAAGAGCCAATATTGTACCGCTGTCGGGTGCAGCGAGCGGCCTTCCCATCCGCGCGCCGTCACGGCGGCCCATCCGGTGGCGGACACCGACCCGTGACCGTGTGGCGCGATCCAGGTCCCTATTGCATTGCCCGCTTGTAGATAACGATGTCGGACGCGGCGTCACCGGCACCGATAGGCGCTCAAGGAGGTCAACGAGGTAGATCGGCGTGCCTGCCGACACGCGGGAAGGCAAAACGCGCGTTGCGGCGACGCCGGAGACGGCCAAGAAAGAAGCTGGGGCGGGGCGTATGCGCGTTGCCAGCGCCGGGCCGTTCAATCGGATGAGTCCGTCTGCGCGCGCGTCGCCGAGCGTTGCCGCATCGCGCCGGCGACCAGATCGAAGCGGAACAGCCGGCATTCGAGCGCGCCGTTGTACAACGGCGTCTTCGTCGATTCGCGCAGCCGCATCTGGCCGGGCAGGGTACGATCGGCGCTGAGCACGAACGCGTGCCAGCCGGGGAACCGCTGCTTGAGCACGTCGCCGAACGAGCGGAAGAACGCGCTGTCCGCGTCGTCCGGACGGGCGCGCTGAAATCTCGTGCCATCGCCGTCGTCTGTGCGGGCGCTGCGGCCGCGCATGGTGATTCGCTCGCCGTAGGGCGGATTGGCTACCAGCACGCCCGGCGTGTCGCATGGCGCCACGATGTCGCGCGCATCGAGTTGCTTGAGCGGCACCATGGGCGCACCTGCGCGCTGCAGGTTCGCGGCGGCCTTAGCCAGCATGTCGCCGGATACGTCGCTGCCGTAGATCGACAGGGCATCGCCCGGCGCGGCGCGCGCGCCGGCCTCGCGTTTAGCGTCCAGCGCTTGCGCCTTCAGGCGCTGCCACGCGCCGACATCATAGTGCTTGAGCTTTTCAAATCCGAAACGCCGCTCCACGCCTGGCGCGATGCCTAGCGCGATCTGCGCGGCCTCGGCGATGAACGTGCCGCTGCCGCACATTGGATCGAACAGCGGCGTGCCTGGTGTCCAGCCGGTCAGCCGCAGGATTCCGGCGGCCAGATTCTCGCGCAATGGCGCGGCGCCTTTGTCTAGGCGCCACCCGCGCTTGAACAACGGCTCGCCGGAGGTGTCCAGGTACAGCGTGCAGTTTGTGGCGGTGACGAACGCCTGCACCCGCACGTCGGGTTCGGCGGTGTCGATGCTGGGCCGCGCACCGGTTTGCTCGCGCAGCCGGTCGCAGATCGCGTCTTTGATGCGCAGCGTCGTAAATTCCAGACTGCGCAGCGGCGACTTGATCGCGGTCACGTCCACCCGCAACGTGCGACTAGCGTCGAACCATTGCTCCCACGGCTGCTCGCGTGCCAGCGCGTAGATATCGTGCTCGTCGCGATAGGGCCGCGCGGCGATCTTCAGCAGGATCCGGCTGGCGATCCGTGAATGTAGGTTGGCTGCGATGGCGGCAGCCCATGCACCGCTGAACGGCACGCCGCCGGCCGCCGGCGCTTGCACGGCGAACGTCGGATCGGCGGCAAACGCGGACAGCTCGCCGAGTTCGACGGCGAGCGCGCCCTCCAGGCCGCGGGGGCAGGGGGCGAAGAATTCGAGGCAGGTGGCGAAGGACATGGGGGACGCGCCGGGCGCAAAACGGACCAGTGTGTATTGTACGTGGCCACGCGACCGATGGGCCGGCTCTGAGTCCCGATGTCCTGGCCGTGGGCGCTGCCGCGTCCGCCGCATCGGCCCGTACAGCCGCCAGACGGTACTTTGCCGTCCTGGGCAGATGGTAGAATGTTCGGCTATTTTGACCTTCCACCACGGAGAGACCAACGTGTTCATTTCTAATGCGTACGCCCAGGCGGCACCCGCCGCAGGCGGTGCCGCCGGCTTTATCCAGACGTACGGCTTCTTCATCCTGATGATCGTGGTGCTGTATTTCTTCATGATCCGTCCTCAGATGAAGCGGCAGAAGGAGCACCGGAACATGCTCGCCGCGATGACCAAGGGCGACGAAGTGCTCACGTCCGGGGGCATCGTGGGCAAGGTCACGAAGGTCGGCGAGGCCTATGTTGGCGTCGAGTTGTCCGACGGCGTCGAGGTCACCGTGCAAAAGAGCGCGGTCTCGGCGATCCTGCCCAAGGGCACGATCAAGTCGCTCTGATCGCCGGCGTGTGTCCGGTCCGCGCGGCACGGCGTCTGGTGCACCGACCGCGCGCCGAAGCGGATACAGCCCGGCGAGCGTCGCGCCAGAATTCCTCTGTCCGGTCATTCCATGAATCGCTATCCCCTCTGGAAATACGTCGTGATGCTGATGGCGCTTGCCATCGGCTTGCTGTACACGCTGCCCAACTTCTTCGGCGAGGCGCCGGCGGTGCAGGTGTCCAGCGGCAAGGCGACGGTCAAGCTGGACTCGTCGGTGCTCAATACTGTTGAGTCGACGCTCGCCGCGAACGGCGTGCAGGCGGACGACGTGACGTTTGACAACACGAGTCAGAACGCGACTATCCGCGTGCGGCTGAAGGACACCGACACGCAACTGCGCGTGAAGGACCTGCTGCAAAAGGCGCTCAATGCCGATCCGGCGGATCCGACCTATATCGTCGCGCTGAACCTGCAATCGGCCTCGCCGCGCTGGCTAGCGTCGCTGCACGCGCTGCCGATGTACCTGGGCCTGGACTTGCGCGGCGGCGTGCACTTCTTGTTGCAGGTGGACCTGGCCGGTGCGCTGAACAAGAAGCTTGATTCGGATGCAGCTGATGCGCGTACGCTGCTGCGCGACAAGTCGATCCGCGATGGCGGCGTGCACCGCGTCGGCCAGACGGTGGTAGTCAACTTTGTCGATCAGGACGTCGCGAACCGCGCGCGCCAGCTGCTGTCGGACAACGTCACCGAGTTGACCTGGCAGGTGCAGCCGGTTGCCGGCGGCTACCAGGTCGTGGGCGCGTTCACACCGGCCGCACAAAAAACGGTGCTGGACAGCGCGCTAAAACAAAACATCACAACGCTGCACAACCGAGTCAACGAACTCGGCGTCGCGGAACCGATCGTGCAGCAACAGGGCGTGGACCGGATCGTCGTCGAACTGCCCGGCGTGCAGGACACCGCAAAGGCCAAGGACATCATCGGGCGGACCGCGACGCTCGAGGCCCGCATGGCCGATTACCAGAATCTGGTGCGCAACATCAACGATCCGGTGCCGGCTGGTGATGACCTATTCACGCAGGGCAACGGCGCGCCGGTGTACCTGAAGAAACAAGTGATCTTTACCGGCGACCGGATCACCGACGCATCGGCCGGTTTCGACGAGCACCAGCGTCCGGCAGTGAAGATCCGCCTCGATGCGCGCGGCGGACGGGTGCTGCGCGACGTGTCGCGCGACAACATTGGCAAGCCAATGGCGATCGTGTTGTTCGAGAAGAACAAGGGCGAGGTGCTGACGGTGGCGACGATCCAGTCCGAGCTTGGCGAAAACTTCCAGATCACCGGCCAGCCGACGCCTCAGGCGGCGACCGATCTCGCGCTGTTGTTGCGCGCCGGTTCACTGGCCGCGCCAATGGAGATCATCGAGGAACGCACGATTGGACCGAGCCTGGGCGCGGACAACATTAGAAAAGGTTTCGACTCGGTGCAGTACGGGTTTGCCGCGATCGCGGTGTTCATGACCGCGTACTACATGTTGTTCGGACTGATCTCGGTGATTGCGTTGTCGGTGAACCTGCTGCTGCTCGTTGCGGTGCTGTCGATGATGCAGGCGACGTTGACATTGCCCGGCATTGCGGCAATCGCACTGGCACTGGGCATGGCGATTGACGCGAACGTGCTGATCAACGAGCGCATCCGCGAAGAATTGCGCCGCGGCGCGCCCGCGCAACTGGCGATCCAAAATGGCTTCTCGCATGCATGGGCGACAATTCTGGATTCGAACGTCACGACGCTGATCGCTGGGCTGGCGCTGCTCGCATTCGGCTCCGGGCCGGTGCGCGGCTTTGCGGTCGTGCACTGCATCGGCATCCTGACATCGATGTTTTCCGCAGTATTCTTCGCCCGTGGACTGGTGAACCTGTGGTATGGCGGCAAGAAGAAGCTCAAGTCGCTGTCCATTGGCCAGGTATGGCGTCCGGAAGGCGCACCGGTCGCGTACGCCGAATCTGCTCAGCAGGGGGCGGCCGGTGCGGCGCAGGCGCTGCCACGCACCCCGGGCGCCAAGCGCACGGGACCGAAACGCGCGGCGCGGCGCAATGCGCCAGCGGTGCCGCGGCCTGGCGATGCGCCCCCGTCGGAACGCACGCCGCAACGTGATGCGCCGATTAAGCCGGGCCAGTCCCGCTGACCACGCTCGGAGATCCTCATGGAATTTTTCCGGATTCGCAAAGACATTCCGTTTATGCAGCGGGCGTTGATCTTCAACGTGATCTCGCTCGTGACGTTCCTTCTCGCGGTGTTCTTTCTGCTGCATCGCGGTCTGCATTTGTCCGTCGAATTTACTGGCGGCACCGTGCTAGAAATCCACACGCCGCAAGCCGCGCAAGTCGACCCGATTCGCGGCGCGCTGGACAAGATCGGCTATGCTGATGCGCAGGTACAGACCTTTGGCACGTCGCGTGATGTGCTGATCCGGCTGCCGTTGAAGGGGGGGCTGTCGTCGGCGCAGCAAAGCGACCAGGTGATGGCCGCGCTGAACGGGCTTGATGCGCAGATCAAGCTGCAGCGCGTGGAGTTCGTCGGGCCGCAGGTGGGCAAGGAGCTGGCGACCGACGGGTTGCTTGCGCTCGCGTGCGTGGTCGTGGGCATCGTGATCTACCTGTCGTTCCGCTTCGAATGGAAATATGCGATTGCCGGGATCATCGCGAATCTGCACGACGTCGTGATCATCCTGGGTTTCTTTGCGTTCTTCCAGTGGGAATTCTCGCTGTCGGTGCTGGCCGCGGTGCTCGCGGTGCTCGGCTATTCAGTCAACGAATCCGTGGTCATTTTCGATCGGATTCGCGAGACGTTCCGGCGCGAACGCAAGATGACGGTCACCGAGGTCATCAATCATGCGATTACGAGCACGATGTCGCGCACGATCATCACGCACGGCTCGACGCAGATGGTGGTGTTGTCGATGCTCTTGTTCGGCGGTCTAACGCTGCACTATTTTGCGCTGGCGCTGACCATCGGTATCTTGTTCGGCATCTATTCGTCGGTGTTCGTCGCAGCGGCGCTGGCGATGTGGCTCGGGGTCAAGCGCGAAGACCTGATCAAGGAAAAGAAGTCGGGGTACGATCCGAACGATCCGAACGCCGGCGCGCAGGTGTAGCCACGCTCGCCGCGCTGTGGCGTGTTGGCCGGTCCGTGATGACTCGGACCGGCCAATTGCTACGGCACGACAACTGCTACGGCCGCTACAACCGGCTCGCGCGTTTAGCGCACCGCGAGCCGCAAGCGTACCGCGAACAGCGCAACGATGCTAATCGCCGCCGCGAAGATCATGTAGAAGCCGGGCGCTACCTTAGTGCCGGTCGATGCGATCAACCAAGAGATGATGAACGGTGCAAAGCCGCCGAAGATCGTCACGGCAATGTTGTACGACAACGATAGCCCGGTCGTGCGGGTGCTGACCGGGAAAATCTCCGATAGCAACCCGGGCAGCGTGGCGAAATAGCCGCTTATCAGAAAGCCGAAGATGATCTGCACGACCAGCAACGTCGCCAAGGTCGGATGCGAAACCAGCATCGCAAACGCAGGGTAGATCAGCACGAGGATCGTGATTGCCGACGCGAGCATGATGCCGGTGCGGCCGTGCCGGTCGGACCAGTGGCCCACCAATGGCGACACGACCAGCTGGATCATGCCGGTCAACAGGATCGCGGCGAACGACGCCGACGCCGGCAGGCCGAGTTGCTTCACCGCAAAGGTCGGCATGAACAGCACGACATACGTGGACACGGTGGCCAGAATTACCACACCGATGGCGATCAGCAAACGCTCCTTCTGCGTCGCGAGCGTATCGCGCACGGGTGTCAACGTGGTCTTGCTCGACATCTCGGCTGCGACGAACTCGGGCGTCTCATCGACGCGCTTGCGGATATACCATGCGACCGGCCCAATTAACAGTCCGAAGAAAAACGGGATCCGCCAGCCCCATGCATCCATTTGCGCGGGTGACAGGTTGCCATTGAGCACGACGCCGAAGCTGGCTGCGAGCAGCATCGTGAGCCCCTGGCTGGCGACTTGCCAACTGGAGAGAAAGCCGCGGCGCTGCGGCATGTGCTCAGCCAGGAACGCGGTGGCGCTGCCGAACTCGCCGCCGGCGGAAAAGCCTTGCAGCAATCGCGCGATGACTAGGATGAGCGGCGCGGCCAGGCCGATGGTCGCGTAATTGGGCAGCACGGCGATGATCAGCGTGCCGACCATCATCAGCGAGATCGACAGCGACAGCGCGGCCCGGCGGCCGGCGCGGTCCGCATAAGCGCCGAGCACGATGGCGCCCAGCGGTCGCATGAAGAACGATACGCCGAACGTGCCCAAAGTGAGCAGCAACGATATCGTGTCGTTGCCGGCCGGGAAGAATTGCTGGGAGATGACGACCGCAAAGAAGCCGTAGGCGACCAGATCGAACCATTCGAGCGCGTTGCCGATCGAGGCGGCGGCCACTGCGCGCCAGACCTTCAGCCGCATGGCCGGGGCGACGGAGGACGACGAGACAGATGCACCCATGCGAGTTCCTTATCCTATGAACTGCGTTGACGAATGCCGTCGCCTGATCGTTGCACGCACAATGAATTACCTGGCGCCGGTGCCTGCGTGCACGCCACCTTAGCGGTAACGCCGTCGGATTTCAACCGGTCGCGTTCACTATTGTTTGATGCCTTCGACCTGGATCTGGAGCGTGGTCTGCATGTTGAAGCCGTAGGACTTGCCATAGTCCAGTCCGAAGTCAGCGCGGTTGAAGCTGGCTTTGGCATCGGCGCCGCACCACCAGCGCTTGAGCATCGGATGCTGCTTGCATTGGAACGAGTCTAGCGTCAGCTTTATCGGCTTGGTGACGCCGTGCAACGTCAGTGTGCCGTCGACCTCGACCGGCTTGTCGCCGTCGAACCGGATCGACGTACCCTTGTAGACGGCGCTCGGGTACTTGGCCACGTCGAACACTTGCGGCCCCCGCAGGTGCTCGTCTAGTTTCGCGTTTCCGGTATCGACCGATGCCATATCGATCGTCACGTTGACCGCGCCACGCTTGGCTTGCGTATCGAGCGTCACCGTACCGCTCGACTTGTTGAACTTGCCTCGCCAAATTGACATACCGCCAAAGTGGTCTGCTTCAAAGCTCGGATACGTATGGTTCGGATCTAGCTGGAATGTCTCCACCGCGGCCAATGCACAGGAGGCGAACAGCGTGGCGGCGGCGAGCGCCATGCCGCGCAGCGTGCGTGTTTTCAAGCGCGTTTCTCCTTCAAGATGACGAGGCGGCCCGTAGGCCGTCGAACGGGCGCCAGCCGCGGATCAATGCTTGGCGCCAACAAGGTGGAACTGAATCGTGATCTCGTCGGCTACGACGGACGTGTCTTTCCATTCGCCGGTGCCGACGGCGAATTGCGAGCGGCGGATCGGCAACGTGCCGTCGAAGACCTGCTGTCCTGCCTGCTGGCTGACCGAGACCGGAACGATCACATCCAGCGTCTTGCCCTTGATCGTCAGCTTGCCCGCGACGCTATACTTGTTGTCGCCGGCCGGCTTCACGCTGCTCGAGCGGAAGGTCGCCTTCGGGTAGGCGAGCGCGTCGAACCAGGTCTTGCTACGCGCTTCTGAATTGAAGCTCTCGTCGCCAAGATCGTAGCTGGCCACGTCGACGCTGACCTGTGCGCTGGCGGACGCTGGCTTGGCGGGATCGAAATGGACTTGTGCGTCGAATTGCTTAAATTTGCCTTCCACCGGCACGTTCATCTGCTTGAGTGTGGCGGTGACACTGCTTTTCGCGACGTCCACCTGCGCGTACGCCACGGGTGCGACAGTCAGCAGCATCGCGCTGACGCCGCTCAGCAGCCATTGATGGATGGACCGGTTCAGCGGGAGATTGAACATCATCTTTTCACCTTTTGCGATGCGCGAATGTATGGACGCGCTATTTGACAAATGGAAACATGCGCAACAGCAAGCCGTCGTGGTCCACGAATTGGTGCTTTAGTACTGCGGCGACGTGCAGTGCCACCAGCACGAGCAGCATATCGTTCAGGTACACATGGATAGATTGGAGCACCGGCTTGAGCGCCGGATTCGGTGCGATGAGCGAGGGCAACGGGACCAGGCCGAGATAGACGACGGGCACATTCGACGCACAGCTATACAGATAGCCGCTGACCGGGATCACGAGCAGCAGCGCGTACAGTAGCCAGTGCGTGATTGTGGCCGCCTGCTGCTGCCAGCGGGGCATCGGCGCGAGCAGTGCCGGCGGGCGGTTCACCGAGCGCCAGATCAGGCGCAGCACGGCGAGCAGGAACACTGTGCAACCGATCCACTTGTGCCACGAGAAGTATTTAAGTTTGGTCGGCGTGATGCCCGGGATGTCGGTCATGACCCAGCCGAGCGCGAAGCCGCCGACGATCAGCGCAGCGGTGATCCAGTGCAACGCGATGGCAGGGCCGGTGTATTTTTCGGCGCGGCAGGGAGTCGGGCGGCTCATGAGGTGTGATGTCGGGTAAGTCGGGTAAGGTCGTGGTGCGGCGAAAAGCCGCGTTGCCTGGCCGTCATCGTATCGCAACTGCCAATGCGACGTCAGCGGACGGCACAAAAGTCAGTCTCTCCTGACAGGAAACAATGCAGTAGTATTTCGCTCGAATCCCTCCTCATGTTAAAGGAGGCAACGCCGGCGTCATGCTTTGCTAAGATGGGGATCGCCGCATGGCGCTTACCGGAACGTCGAACCTGTATGGACCCTACCGAGCTGATTGCGTGTCACCAGTGCGACGCGCTGCATTACAAGCGCGCGCTGCATCCGGGCACAGTGGCGCGCTGCGCTCGTTGTGGCGCAGTGCTGTATCGTGGCCTGTCCGAGCGGCTGGACCGGGTGACCGCGATGACGCTTGCCGCGCTGATTACGTTCGTGATCGCGCAGGCCGCGCCGATCGTGCAGTTGGAGACTAGCGGGATCGCCACCCAGACGACGCTGGCCGCCGCGATTGCCGCGCTGTGGGCTGAAAATAGCCAGTTGATTGCGATGCTTGTGTTGTGCTCTACGACGCTATTTCCACTCGCCGAATTGTGTACGCTACTCTACTTGCTGTTCTCGTTGCGCGCCGGCATTCGCCCGTATGCGTTCGACGAGTTGTTGCGGATGATCCAGTGGATTCGGCCGTGGGGCATGATCGAGGTATTCATGCTCGGCATTCTCGTTGCGCTGGTCAAGCTGTCGAGCCTGGCGGAGATGCGCCCGGAAGCGGCGTTGTTCGCGTTCGGCGCGCTGACGCTGATGACCGCCTCGGTGGTGACGTTCGATCCCCGCGTGCTATGGGACGTCGCGGACCGACTCGACGAAGGCGTGACCACGTGCAGCCGCGCGACGAAGCATTCATGAGCGCGCCGCGCACGAGCTATCCGAGCGCGCAGCGCGCCGGCCTGGTAGCGTGCCATGCGTGCGGGCTGGTGTCGCCGTTGGTGCGCACCGGCGAACGGCAGTGCTGTGCGCGTTGCGGTGCGACGCTGCATGGGCGCAAGCCGGATTCGATTGCGCGCACGTACGCGTTCTTAATTGCCGCGGCGATGATGTACGTGCCGGCGAACTTGCTGCCGGTGATGCATACGTCGTCGTTGCTCGGCTCGCAGGACGATACGATCATGTCCGGCGTCGTCTATTTCTGGACCTCTGGCGACTGGCCGCTGGCCGTGATCGTATTCGTGGCGAGCATCCTCGTGCCGATGCTCAAGCTTGCTGTACTGACGCTGCTGGCCATCACGGCCCAAACCGGTTCGAGATGGCGGCCGTTGCAGCGCACACGGTTGTATCGCGGCGTCGAGGCGATCGGCCGCTGGTCGATGCTGGATATCTTTGTCATCACGCTGACTGTCGCGCTGGTGCGCTTCCGCTCGCTCGCGGAAATTACCGCCGGACCCGGTGCGGTTGCGTTCGGCGCGGTCGTCGTACTCACGATGATCGCCTCGATGCAGTTCGATCCCCGCCTGATCTGGGACAACATCGAATCGTCAGGAAAGGAACATGAATAACAAAAACAACGCCACCGGGACCGGCTCGTCGGGAGCGGGGCCGGGCGGCCCCGCTGGGGCGGCTGGCGGTGGCGTGCCGCCGCGGCTGCCCGAGCCGGTCGTGCAGCGCAGGAGCCGCTGGGTGCCGTCGCTGGTCTGGGTGATTCCGCTGATCGCCGCGCTGGTCGGCGTGTCGCTGTTCGTGAAGACGGTGCTGGAGCGCGGGCCGACAATTACCATCACGTTCAAGACGGCCGAAGGGCTTGAGCCGGGCAAGACGCAGGTCAAATACAAGGACGTGGTGATCGGCGCCGTGAAGACCATCACGTTGTCCAAGGATCTGACCACCGTGCTCGTGACCGTCGAGTTGACTAAGCAAGCCGAGGACTTCGCCGTCGCCGACACGCGCTTTTGGGTCGTACGGCCGCGCGTGGCGGCCAGCGGTGTATCGGGACTAAACACGCTGCTCTCGGGCGCCTATATTGGTGTGGACGCCGGCCGGTCGCGGGAAACGCGCAAGCAGTTTGTCGGACTCGAACAGCCGCCGCCGGTCACGCGCGATCAGAGCGGGCGCCAATTCGTACTGCACGGCGACAGCCTGGGATCGATCGACATCGGCTCGCCGGTGTTCTATCGGCGCGTGCAGGTCGGGCAGGTGGTGGGCTACAGTCTCGACCCGAACGGCACCGGCGTGACGATGCAAGTATTCGTCAACGCGCCCTATGATCAGTACGTCGGTAAGAACACGCGCTGGTGGCATGCGAGCGGCGTCGACCTGCGGCTCGATTCGGGCGGCTTCAAGCTCAATACGCAATCGCTGGCAGCCGTGGTGATTGGTGGCATCGCATTCCAATCGCCGCCGAGCGAACCGAGGGGCGAACAAGCGCGCAACGACGCCCATTTCCGCCTGGCGAGCGATGAGGCCGATGCGATGCGAGCGCCGGACGGCGAGGCGGTGCCGTTCGTGCTGAACTTCAATCAGTCGCTGCGCGGCCTGTCGGTCGGCGCGCCGGTCGATTTTCGCGGCATTGTGCTGGGCCAGGTACGCTCGATCGGTATCGATTACGATCCGGTGAAGCAGGCGTTCCGGATGCCGGTGACCGTCGAGCTGTACCCGGACCGGCTAGGGCCGCGCGTGCGCGAAGCGGCGCGCCCCGGCGGCGCGCGAGCGCGCGCGACGATGATCGAAAGCCTGGTGAAATCGGGGCTGCGGGCTCAGTTGCGCACCGGCAACCTGATCACCAGCCAGTTATACGTCGCGCTGGACCTGTTCCCGAATGCGCCGCCGGCCAAGGTGGACATGAGCCGCTCGCCGATCGAGTTGCCGACCATGCCCAATACGCTGGACGAACTGCAACTGCAGGTGGCCTACATTGCAAAGAAGCTTAGCAAGGTGCCGTTCGACGAGATTGGCGCGCGCTTGAACAGCACATTGAAGAACGCGGACAGCTTATTCAAGCAACTCGATACACAGCTTGCACCGCAGGCTAAAGACACGTTGAACGCGGCGCAGCAAACGTTCCATGCCGCACAGTCGTCATTGCAACAGGATTCGCCGCTGCAGACCGACGTGCGGCAGGCGCTGCAACAGCTGACTCGTACGCTGCAGTCGCTCAATGCGCTGTCGGACTATCTCGAACGTCATCCTGAATCGCTGCTGCGCGGCAAGGGGAGAGATCAACTATGAAGTTGTGCCGATCTTCGCGGCGCTGTCCCGCAGACATTGCGCTGCTTGCCGCCCTGTGCGCGGCGGCATGGCTCGCGAGCGCGTGTGGCAGTGTGGTGCCCGATCGTTTTTATACGCTGGCGGAGCCGGCACGCGGGGCGCCGCGTGCGGCGCCAGCGGGATTCTATATCGAGTTGATGCCGATCGACGTGCCGCAGCAAGTGGCTCGCTCCCAGTTTGTCGTCACGACCGGCCCAGGCCAGGTGGATCTGCTTGAGCACGAGCGGTGGAGTGCGCCGTTGTCTGATGAGGTGGGCCGCGCGTTGTCTGACGAACTGAGCCGCGCGCTCGGCGCGATCGATGTCTATCGCACGCCGCATCTGGCTACTGCGCCGGTGTTCCGGATTCACGTCAACGTGCAGCGTTTCGAATCGGCGCCCGGCGTGCACGTCGGCGTGGAGGCGACGTGGAGCGTGCGCGCGTTGCCCGACGGGGTGCCCGTGATATGCCACAGCACGATCGAGGAGCCCGTTACGGCCGGCTATGAGGCGCTTGTGGCTGGTCATCGGCGTGCGCTGCAACGCTTGTCGGCTGACATCGTCGGCGTAGTGCGCAGGCTTGAACAAGATCGCTCCGCGCCCGTGCCCGCGGCTTCGGCACCGACATCGGCATTGGCACCGACATCGACATCGACATCGACATCGACATCGACATCGACATCGACATCGACATCGACATCGACATCGACATCGACATCGACATCGA